>NZ_JASONC010000016.1:0-55550 GCF_030217065.1 Corynebacterium sp. UMB4614 | reverse complement strand
CAAGCCATCAACCAACTAGCCGTGGCTTACCCCGACCGATTCGCGGACTACTTGTAAACCAAACCCCCGCACACAAACAATCGGACACTCTCTGTCCGAGCTTCAAGAAGCAACGCCACTCACTCGAAGAACGATCATCGATATCCTCATCCAGAGTGACCGACTCGACGAGTTCATCGCCAACCCGAACGACTACATCAAGATGGTCAAAGGCATCATCGAAGCCGAACTCGCAGCAATCGTCACCGAAGGCGTCCAATACGAAAAGATCGGCGGCAGCGTGTACTCGCTCACCGAACTTCAGCAAGACGGCATCGAAGAAAAGCAATACTTCCTGGACAACTTGTACAAGGTCAAAAACCGCGAGAAAACCGACTACGACTTCGTTGTCTACGACTCGGAAGCCGAGCGCCGATTCGCCGAACTCCTCGACGACCGCGAAGACATCAAACTGTTCCTGAAGCTACCGCCGAAGTTCAAGGTTGATACCCGAGTCAGGGCGTACAACCCCGATTGGGCAATCCTGAAGCAGGTAGACGGCGAAGATAAGTTGTACACGATTCGTGAGACAAAGAGCACGATGGTCGAGTATCTCCTGCGCACAGCCGAGCAGGCCAAGATTGATGCCGCCCACGAGCACTTCAAGACGATCGGGGTTGACTACGTAAAGGAAGCCCCCGGGGAGTTGGAATATATAGGTGGACGAAAGTTTGATGATTTTTTAGCAAGAACAACCTCTAAAGATACAACACAAGTAGCACAAGGTGATGTGATGAGCGCTGACGTGTCAGATACAGCCCCTGAATCCATTTTGTTCTCCCGCCTATTTGTCAATCCCGTTGGGCGAGCTAGCCGTATGCTTCTGGGCTGTTTCTGATTTAAATCCGCGACCGTTCGCATTCCCTCAACTGTTGAATGCCGGAATGCATCGGGTATTTGATCGAGCCCTATCGGTCCGTCGGTAACGCAGTTGGACCTGACCTCTATTTGGTGGATACCTAATATCCAGCCCGGTTGGGTTGGGAAGAAAGGCAATCTACCACCATGTTTAGGTACTCCAAGGAACAGCTCAAACGCTCCAAGAAGTTCCAGGGCGCGGCGACGCAGGCGATCTTCGACGGCATCGCGGAGCGTAAGAAGCGCGATACCTTGCTCTCCAGTGACCGGGACGTGCTCAACGGTGTGATCAACGCCCTGGCGGACATCATGGCCGCGGCTAAGGAGATGGGTGAGCTGGACAAGTAGGGAAGTGGCCCCTGAGCTCAATGTCCGTGCCAGATTTGTGCCAAATCCGTGGCTGCATCCGTGACGATGTGAGCTTTGCCATGGGGCTTGGGGGCGCTGGTTGATGTGCCCGTTGCTTCCACCTGCGGAAACGACTGAAGCCCTGGCCTTGCGGCCAGGGCTTCTATTGCTTGGTCGGACTGACAGGATTTGAACCTGCGACCCCTACACCCCCAGTGTAGTGCGCTACCAAACTGCGCCACAGCCCGTTACGCCCTGTAACAGTACAGCATGCTTCAGGGCGCGTACTAATCAGCCCCGCTCGTGGGCATTACTGCGGGTCAACCGGGGATTCCGTGACGATGATACCGTCCGAGTCCGCGTACACGTACTCGCCCGGGTTGAACTCCACGCCACCGAAGCGCAGCACAACATCCTTCTCGCCCGCGCCCGTCTTCGTGGACTTGCGAGGGTTGGTGCCCAGCGCCTTGCAGCCGAAGTCCATCTCGCCGATGGCCTTGCTGTCGCGGATCGCGGCGTTCACGATCACGCCCGCCCAGCCGTTCTTCTGGCCCAGGCCGGCGATGATGTCGCCCACCAGTGCGGTGTGCAGGGACTCCTGGCCATCGATGACCAACACGCCGCCCGGGTTCGGCTCGCTGAGGATGGACTTCAGCAGCGCATTGTCCTGGAAGCAGGACACCGTGGTGATGCGGCCGCAGAACTCGACCTTGCCGCCGAGGTCCTGGAACTGCGTGTCGCAGGACCGGGACTCCGCTCCAATAATGTCAACCAAGTCTGCCGTGGGGATAAAAGTGATCTCGCTCATAGCCTCCAAGCATAGGTGTTGGACCACCCCTGAACAGCAAGGTGCCCCACTTTGGGCGGGCATGTCCGGGCTGCCCGGTAAAGTGGACGGCGCATAAACAAGCGTCGATCCGACACGAGGTTGTAGAAGAGCACATGGCTGCATTTGACTGGTTCTGGCGTGCGATGGGCACGTCGCCGAAGAAGAATCAGAAGAAGTCCCGGGCGGTCGTCGCACAGGCCAACCCTGAGCGCTACACCGGCGCTACTGATGACGAGCTCCGCGCCGCCGCAGCAGACGCGGTCGTCAAGGCAGGGGAGGGGGAGGACGGCCGCATCAAGGACGTCCCGCAGCTGCTCGCCGTCCTCCGGGAGGTCACCCGCCGCACCCTCGGCATCGCCCCCTTCGACGTCCAGCTCCAGGGCACCCTCGCCCTGCTCAACGGGGACGTCGCCGAAATGGCCACCGGTGAGGGTAAAACCCTGACCGGCGCGATGGCCACCATCGGCTACGCACTGCAGGGCAAGCGCGTCCACGTCATCACCGTCAACGGCTTCCTCGCAGCCCGCGACGACGAATGGATGGGCCCGATGTTCGACTTCTTCGGGCTCACCCACGGCGCCATCCAGGAGGAGCTGACCTCCGAGCAACGCCGCGAGGTCTACCAGCGGGACATCGTCTTCGGCGCCATCAACGAACTCGGCTTCGACGTCCTCCGCGACCACCTGGCCACCGAACGCGCCGAGGTCGTCCGCACCCCCGCGGACGTCGCCGTCATCGACGAAGCGGACTCCGTACTCGTCGACGAAGCCCTCGTTCCACTCGTCCTCGCAGGCAGCGAGCCCGGCACCGCCCCGGCCGGGCAAATCACCCAGCTGGTCCAGCGGATGGAGGAAAACGAGCACTTCACCATCTCCCCGGACCGCCGCAACGTGTTCCTCACAGATAAGGGGTCGACGTTCGTCGAGGACGCCCTCGGCATCGACTCCCTGTACTCGGAGGGCAAGGACGGCGAGGACGCCGGCCAGACGCTCGTCCAGGTCAACGTCGCCCTGCACGCCGAGCACCTGCTCATCCGGGACGTCCACTACATCGTCAAGGACGGCTCCGTCGCCCTCATCGACGGTTCTCGGGGCCGCATTGCTGATCTCCAGCGCTGGCCCGATGGCCTGCAGGCCGCGGTGGAGGCCAAGGAGGGGCTGCGCGTCACCGATGGTGGACGCATCCTCGACCAGATCACCATCCAGGCCCTGATCGGCATGTACCCGACCGTCTGCGGCATGACCGGCACCGCCCTGGCGGCCGGGGACCAGCTGCGCCAGTTCTACGGCCTGCAGGTCTCAGTCATCGACCCAAACGTGCCGACCAAGCGCTTCGACGAGGCAGACCGCATCTACGCCACCGATGAGGAGCGCGACGCCGCCGTCATCGAGCACATCCTCGCGGTCCAGGAGACCGGCCAGCCACAGCTCATCGGCACCCAGGACGTCGCAGCTTCCGAGCGCATCGCCGAGGCCCTTGCAGCCCGCGGCGTGAAGAGCTCGATCCTCAACGCGAAGAACCACGAGGCCGAGGCCGCCGTCGTCGCTGAAGCGGGGCGCCCCGGCCACGTTACCGTCTCCACCCAGATGGCCGGTCGTGGTACGGATATCAAGCTCGGAGGCAAGGACGAGTCCGCCCGCGACGCCGCCGTCGAAGCCGGGGGACTTCACGTGGTCGGCGTGGGCAGGTTCCGCTCCCAGCGACTGGACAACCAGCTGCGCGGACGCGCGGGCCGCCAGGGCGACCCCGGTAGCTCGGTCTTCTTCGTCTCCCTGCAGGACGACGTCGTGGAAACCGGTGGTGCCGGGGAGAGCCTGGAAGCCCAGCCGGATGCGAGCGGTCGCCTGAATCAGAAGAAGGTCGCGAACTTCGTCGACCACTGCCAGCGCGTGACCGAAGGCCAGATGCTGGACATCCACGCCACGACCTGGAAGTACAACAAGCTCATCAAGGATCAGCGGGACATCATCGACGCCCGCCGTCAGAAGCTGCTGGATACGGACGCCGCCTGGCAGGAGCTCGCCGAAGCGCAGCCAAAGAAGGCCGCCAGCCTGCAGGAGCAGGGCATCGAGCAGGGCGTGCTGGAGCACTCGGCCCGCGCGATCATGCTCTTCCACCTGGACCTGGAGTGGAGCGAGCATCTGGCCTACCTGGACGACATCCGGGAGTCCATCCACCTGCGCGCCATTGCCCGGGAGTCGCCCATCGACGAGTTCCACCGCATGTCCATCGCCGCGTTCGGCGACTTGGCAGCCCGTGCGGTGAACAAGGCGGAGGACACCTTTGCTGAGGCGGAATTCACCAGCGAGGGCGTGGACCTGGATGGCCTCGGCCTCCACAAGCCGTCTGCGACCTGGACTTATATGGTCAACGACAATCCGCTTTCCAGCGGTGGCGGCTCGCTGATCGGCTCTGTGGCGCAGATGTTCCGATAGTTATGAACTTGTGAAAACAACCTCGGTGACTCTCCATCGCCGGCGGGGTAGTATTGTGTTGTCGTTAGCCAAATACGTTCCAGAGAGGATCTCACTATGAGCCAGAACACCGGTAAGCCGGAGGCATCTGTCGAGACCACATCGGTGTTTCGCGCGGACCTCCTGAAGGAGATGGAGTCCGGCGCCCAGGCCGACGCATCTCCTTCCGGTGTCGAGGGGTTGCCGGAGGGCTCCGCCCTTCTCGTGGTGAAGCGCGGACCAAACGCCGGTTCCCGCTTCCTCCTCGATCAGGAGACCACCGCCGCTGGCCGTCACCCGGACAGCGACATCTTCTTGGACGACGTCACCGTCTCCCGTCGCCACGCTGAGTTCCGCCGTAACGGTGCGGACTACGAGGTCGTGGACGTCGGCTCCCTGAACGGCACCTACGTCAACCGCGAGCCGAAGAACTCTGCGGTCCTGTCCAACGGTGACGAGATCCAGATCGGCAAGTTCCGCCTCGTGTTCCTGAACGGCGCGAAGGAAAGCTAAAACCCGTGGCGGCACAAGAAGGTAACGCAGCGAAGAAGCTGCTCGAGCAGAACCCGGCGCAGACCGGGGAGAAGGTGCTTCCCACCGCCTCCATTGGCGATGTGCTGAAGCAGCTGAAGCCGGACTTCCCGGATGTGACGGTCTCCAAGATCCGCTTCCTGGAGTCCGAGGGGCTCATCACCCCTCGCCGTAGCCAGTCCGGCTACCGCCGCTTCTCCCCGGAGGACATCCAGCGTCTGCGCTACATCCTGACCCACCAGCGTGATAACTACCTGCCGCTGAAGGTCATCAAGGAGCAGCTCGATGCGATGGACGCCGGGAAGGTCACCCCGGTCTACGCCAAGCGCCAGATCGCCGGTGCGATGTCCGCGGAGCAGTTCCGCACCTCGGAGCCACGCCGCCTGACGCGTGCGGACCTGACGGCGCGTGCTGGTGTGGAGGACTCCTTCACCGGTAGCCTGATCCGCCTCGGCCTGGTCATGGCCGACCAGTCCGGTTTCTTCAGCGTGGACGACATTACGATCGTGCAGCTGGCGGACCGGCTCAGCGAGTTCGGCCTCGACGGCCGCCACCTGAAGGCCATGATGACCATCGCGCACCGCCAGCTCGACCTGGTCTCCCGCGTTTCTGATCCGCTGAAGCACGCCCGCGACGAAAACGCGCGCCAGCGCTCCGCGGAAACGGCTCGCGAGGTCTCTGCGCTGTTGCTCTCTCTTAACGCCGCCATCGTGAAGGGCAACCTCGACTAGATTCTCTAGAGCTTTTGGGCCCGCGCCGACCTCCCGCAAGGGGAGGGGCGCGGGCCTTAGCTTTTGGTCGGGGACTAATCCGGGGGAAACAAAAGTTATCTGACACGCGTGTTGTTACACATGTGTCGTTTGTTGTGGATGTTAATGTTAACCTTGAACTTGAACTTAAGGGTTTGCGGTTGACGTGTCCGCCGACCCGGCTATTCTTTAACTAGCAAGAGGGACCGCATAAGCGGCCACGGTCAGGAGAAGCGAATGGGTACGAACGAAGGCCAGCAGGATGCACTCTTCGATGTGCACGGGCCAGACTATGAGGTGGGCTACCGCGTGCCCATCGCATGCCAGGTCGCAGGTATTACTTACCGTCAGCTCGACTACTGGGCGCGCACCGACCTGGTGAAGCCCTCCATCCGCAACGCCTCCGGCTCCGGTTCCCAGCGCCTGTACTCCTTCCGCGACATCCTCGTGCTGAAGATCGTCAAGGGACTGCTCGATACCGGCATCTCCCTGCAGAACATCCGCAAGGCAGTCAGCAAGCTGGAGAACCTCGGCGTGGACGACCTCGCCGGCCTGACCCTCGTCTCCGATGGTGCGACCGTTTATGAGTGCCGTTCCTCCGAGGAGGTCATCGACCTGCTCAATGGTGGCCAGGGCGTGTTCGGCATTGCCGTTCCTGGTCTGATGAAGGAGCTCAGCGGCGATATCACGAGCTTCCCTTCCGAGAAGATTTCCCAGGACCCGGCGATCGATGAGCTCGCTGAGCGTCGTCGCCGCCGTCGCCTGGCCTAAGAGCCATCGAAGTCCGTGGCGTCGAATTCGACCACGCGGGACCTCAGGCCGCGGCGGCCTAAACGCTAGGCCCCAGCCGCTCGAGAACCCCCAAGCCTCGCTGCCCCCTGACCGCAGCGGGGCTTAAACAATACCCTTCAATACCCCGTCCACGGCCTTTGCGTCGCGGGCGTGGTAGAACCTTCCACCCGTCGCCTCCGCGATCCGCGCGAGCTCGTCTGCAGCGACATCGCCACCGATACCCACGATGTCCACACGCACCTGCGGGTTGGCCGCAGCCAGCTGGGCCTTCAGCTGCTCCACGGAGAGCTCGTCCTGGTTCTTACCGGCCAGCACCACCACCATGCGACCCGCCGGCTTCCCAGAGCCGGCCGCAGCGGAATCCACCGCCGCCTTGTGCGCCGCCGAGATGGAAACGTTTGCGTGGTTGCCGCCGCCCACATTCAGCTGGTCCAGCACCGCACCGGCGGCCGCCCCACCGTCACGGGCGGAAAGGTCGACATTCACGCGGTAGGGGGTGCGGGCGCCGGGGGAGAGCTGGGAAGAGTAGTTCCAGAGGCTCACCGCACCCTCGTTGTCCCCAACGCGCTGGAAGGCTGAGTGCAGCGCACCACGCACCACGTCGAGGCGGCGGGCATCACCCTCGACGACCCCCATCGCGTCGGAGGTATCCAGCAGGAAGGTCACGTCCGTGCCACGGGCCAAAGCTGGCTTCTTCGCCGCATCCTTATCCTTCTTAGCGTCCTTGGCCTGCGCGTCCTTCTGGTCCTTCTTGTCCTTGCCGTCCTCGGTGTCCTTCGCCTTGTCACCGGTGAGCTCAGCAACCTTGGTGCTCGGCAGCTTCTGCTCTTCAACTGCGAAGCTGGTGAAGTCCGAGGCTGCTCGTTGCCCAAGCTCTGGCACGCGGTCGCCGGCCTCCAAGCGGAGCACCGGACGCGCTGGCTCGCCCACGTTCGGGACGTCATTACCAGCGGCTCGCACGCCGTGATCCTTCGCGGCTGGGAGGACGGCCGCGGCGTCCTCCGGGACCCATGCTGCAGGGACCTCGGAGTCCAGCTTGGACAGGCCGTCGCGGTCCGCGACCTCAGAGATGGAGGCGGTGACGCAGTGATCAGCGACGATCCGGTCGGCATCGTTATATGCCTTCGCGAGCTCCTCAGCCGCCGCCTTGGCTTGGGGTGCGGCCCAGACGCTCAGCTCGTAATCGCCTTCCGCGCACTCCTCAGCGGCCACGCTGGTCTGGTTATTCTTCGACACCGCCGACCAGCCGATGATCAGCGCAGTGACCAGCACGACCGCGATCAACACGGCCCAGACCCACCCTGCGACCTTGAAGTTATTCTCACCACTCGCGTGACGCGCCATCGACCCTCCAAAAATCGTGTTTAAACCTTCAGTTTAGTGCAGCCCATCCCACCCCGAACCCGGATCACGTGCCCGGCGCGTCCTGCCCTCCCTGCCGGGGGTGATCCTCGTGGCTGAGCAGCAGATCCAGAAGCTCCAGCAGCTTGCCGCGCAGCTCCTGGGCCCTGCCGGTCAGCTCCCGCTGGCGGCGGACGTACTCCGCCTTGCCCTCGGCGGTTTCGATGCGCACTGGCTCGAAACCCCATTCCCGCAGGTCATAGGGGCTGGCCTCCATATCCAGCTGGCGGAAGTCCCGCGCCAGCTCGAAGCAGTCCACCCACAGCTCGCCCGGCACCACCGGCCCCAGCTTCGTCGCCCACTTGTACAGGTCCATGCCCGCGTGCAGGCAGCCTGGCTGTTCAAAGAACTCCTGGCTTTCCCGCGAAAGCTGGTTGGTGTTCATCGGGGTGGAGGCCGGGGTGAAGAAGCGGAAAGCGTCGTAATGAGTGCACTTCAGTTCATGCGCCTCCACCACCTCATTGGTTCCTGCTGCTCCCAGCCGAAGCGGCTCCGGGTGCCGCGGGGTATCGCGGTAGACCATCGCCCACTCGTGCAGGCCGAAGCAGCTCAACACCGCGGGCCGGGCTGCCGTCGCCGCGAGCAGGCGCTGGATGAACCGAGCGGTCTCGCCCCGTCGCGCCAGAAACGCCGAAAGGTCCAGCCGCCAGGTATTACCAACGCGCTGGTAGAAGTCCTTCACCTGAGGCAATTCCTCCACCGGTTCGTCCGGGCGGATCTGAAGGGCAGTGCCCAACCCCGGATGCCACTTCTTCAACTTCCCCGGGGTTACCGGGTAGTAGCTGAAGAGGAAGTCCCACACCGGGTGGCGTTCGCCCCTCTGGCGGCGCGCTTGGTGCGCCGTGGTCAGGGACTCCACCCGCCGAACGTGGGCAGCCTCGCGAGCCTCCCACTCGTTCCTACCTAAGACATGCTCGGGCGAGCGGGCGGGGGATAGCTGCGTTTGCGTAGCCATACGGGCGGTCGCTGCCTCCTCTTCTTTGCGGAGAACCGGTGGTCTTAGTCGTGGGTCCAGTCGCGGACAGTGCCCACGAGCTCCTCGATGATGTCCTCCAGCATCACCAGCCCGATGGTGCGCCCGTTCTCCACGACCGCTGCCACGTGAGAGGAGTTCACGCGCATCGCGCGCATCGCCAGGTCGAAGTTCTGCGTGCTCGTCACGGTGATCAGCGGGCGGATAGGGACGGCGACGTCGCGGTCGGCAAGGAAGTCGTCCAGGGCGTCCTTGACGTGCACGTAACCCAACCAGGTGCCGTTCGAATCGGCGACAGGGAAGCGGGAGAAACCCGTCTCCACCACCGCGCGGTGCACCTCCATGACCGTCGGGCCGGACGCCCCGAACGGCAGGGCGTAGACGTCTTCACGGGGGATGAGAACCTCGCTCATCGCGCGGCGGGAACTAGCCAGGGCGTT
This sequence comes from Corynebacterium sp. UMB4614, assembly GCF_030217065.1. NCBI lineage: Bacteria > Bacillati > Actinomycetota > Actinomycetes > Mycobacteriales > Corynebacteriaceae > Corynebacterium > Corynebacterium sp. UMB4614. Next base: position 46,137 of record NZ_JASONC010000016.1, on the reverse strand, counting down.
GGAGATGCGATCCGCCTCGTCGGCGGCGATCAGGCCCTCGGAACGGGACTCCGCGATCATGTTCGCCAACTCATGCGGCGAGACGGTGGAATCCAGCTCGTCCTTCTGTTCAACACCGAGTGCATGCAGCACGGTTCGTGCGATCCAGTTCAGCACGACCATGATCGGGTGCGTCACCTTAACGAACGCCAGGTGCGGCAGAACCAGGTACGTACCGACCGTCTCTGGTCCGGCGAGCGCGATATTCTTCGGCACCATCTCGCCCAGCACGATGTGCAGCATCGTGATCAACAGCAGCGCGATGGTAAAGCCGATCGGGTGGACGAAACTCTCCGGCAGCCCCAGGGCCGCCAGCGGGGCCTCGATGAGGTGGGCGATCGCCGGCTCGCCGATCATGCCCAGCAGGACGGAGGCGATGGTGATACCGAACTGCGCGCCCGCCAGCATGATCGTCAGGTGTTCAACGGCGTAACGGACCTTCTTGGCCCGCTGGTTGCCCGAGGCGATCATCGAGTCCAGGCGGTCCTTACGGGAGGAGATCAGCGCGAACTCCACCGCCACGAAGAAGGCATTGACCAGGATCAGAAAAGCGGCAAGAAGAATGCCCCACAGATCACCCATTAGTTCTCACCCTCCTCATCGATGTATTCGGCGGCCTGTTCCTCGGTGATCGGGCTCAGGATCACCCGGTCGACGCGGTGTTTATCCATCGAGATCACGCGGGCCAACCAGCGGTTGTTCAGCCCGCTTTCAAACGAGTCCCGGAGTTCCCGCTCGGAGCGGGGGAGGACCACCTGGTCGCCCTCCAGCGGCACCCTGCCCAGGGCCGACATCACGAGCCCACCGAGGGTCTCGTAGGGGCCGTCCGGGGCGGTGTAGCCGACCTCCTCGAAGATCTCGTCGGTACGGACCAGGCCGGACATCTCCCACATCTGCCCGGTGCGGCGGACCTCGGCGTCCTCGTCCTTATCGTCGTACTCATCCCAGACCTCGCCGACGATTTCCTCGACGACGTCCTCGATAGTGATGATGCCGGAGGTGCCGCCGTACTCGTCCGCGACGAGGATGAGCTGCGAACCGGCGGAACGCACGCTCTGCAGGACGGCCTCCCCGCCCAGGCTTTCCGGAACGGTGGGGACGGGGCGGGCGAGGCGTTTGACGGTGGTCGTCGCCAGCCGCTCCGGCTGCAGCGCGACCGCGTCCTTGACGTGGACGACGCCGATCGTGTCGTCCAAATCGCCACGGGTAACGGGGAAACGGGAGTGGCCGGTCTCCATTGCGAGCAGGATCAGCTTGTCGGCGGTGTCCTCCTCATCCAGCGACTCGACGGTGGAGCGCGGCGTCATGATGTCGTCGGCGGAGATGTCCCGGAATCGCAGGGAACGGTCCAGGATCTGTGCCTTGGCCTGCGTGAACTCGCCGGTACCGGCGGAGGACTTCACGATGGCGGCCAGCTCCTTCGGGCTACGTGCGCTGGCCAGCTCATCGGCCGGTTCGATGCCGAAGCGGTGCAGCACAAAGTTGGCGAGGTTGTTCAGCCAAGAGATGAAACCACGGAAGAACTGGTTGAAAGCCCACACCGGGCGGATCGTGAAGCGCGCAACCTTGATCGGGTCGGTGATCGCCAAGTTCTTCGGCACCAGCTCGCCGAAGATCATGGAGAGGGCCGTGGCCAGGATGACGGCGAGGGTCAGCGCGATCGCCATCGAGGCGGAGTGCGGGATGCCGAATAGATCCAGCATCGGGGTGAAGAACTTCGCCAGGATCGGCTCGGCGAGGAAGCCGGTGGCCAGGGTCGTGATCGTGATACCTAGCTGGGCGCCGGAGAGCATCAGGGAGAGCTCGCCGTGAGCCTTTTGGATCAGGCGTGCCGGGCCGTCGTTCTTGTCCTTGACGTGCTGGTCAATAGTCGATCTTTCGAGACCGGTGATGGCGAACTCGATCCCGACGAACAGCCCGGTACCCGCGGTCAGCGCAATGAAGCCCGCGAGGCCGAGGATGCTCAGCAGTATGTCCATATTCTTGAGAAGTTGTCCTTGGCGAGGAGTGAGTGGGTGGTGGGTTGTGCGTGCTCCGGCGGACCGGGACGGTGGTGGCTATTCACGTAGGATGCGGCGGACAAGCCGGGTGGGCTCAATCTTTTGATAGCCGAGGTTAGCGGAGCGCATCATGGTTGAAAGCTCGCGAACCTGGTCGGGGAAGGCAAGCAGGGCGACCGTGCCGGACGCACCCGCGCGGCCCGTACGGCCCGAGCGGTGTACGAGCGCCTTGGGATCGCGCGGTGGGTCGATGTGTACGACGGCGCGCACTCCCGGCACATCGATTCCCCGGGCGGCGATGTCGGTGGCGACAAGCACGCGCACCTTACCCTCGCGGAAGTCCGCGAGCGCGCGCTGGCGGGATTGATGGCCGCGATTGCCGTGCAGGGCGGAGACCTTGACCCCGCCCGCGGAGAGGTACTTCGCCCAGCGTGTCACAGCGTGGGTGGTGCGCACGAAGAAAATCACGCGAGGCACCTTGCGTGCGATCGCGCGGACCGCTGCCTGGCGCTGTCCGTTATCAGCGACCTCGCTGAGGAGGAACTCCACCGGGGCGTCCGCGCCCTTGGTGGGGCGTGGGGTTGGTCGAGCCGCCGTGGCTCGTGCGCCTGCCGCGTCCCGGTCATGTGCGCCTCCGGCGTCGGTTGCGGCGTGGTCCGGAGCAACTGGCGAGGCGGAGCGTGCGCCTGCGGCGTCGATGCGGACTGGGTTGCGAGTCCAGCCCTCGGCCAGTGCTGCGACCTCGCCGTCTAAGGTCGCGGAGAAGAGCAGCCGCTGGCCGCCTTGCGGAGTGCGTTCGAGAATTGCCTGCACCTGGGGAAGGAATCCGAGGTCTGCCATGTGGTCGGCCTCGTCCACGACCGTGACGGCGCAGTGCTCTAGGGAGATCGCACGGCGTTTAATGAGGTCGTTCAACCGACCCGGGGTGGCAACGACGATATCCACCGTGCGGGCCAGGGAGGTGAGATTGGCTCGCACCTTCACCCCGCCCACCAGGACCAGCGCACGCAGGCCCAGAGCTGCGGCATGCGGGTCCAGGTTCTCGAAGACCTGCTCAGCGAGCTCGCGGGTGGGGCAGAGCACCACACCCCGAGGATTGCCCGGCCGGGTCGCGCGCGGCAGATCCCCGGAACTCAACCGGGCCAGCATGGGAAGCCCGAAGGCGAGCGTTTTGCCCGAGCCGGTCGGAGCGCTGGCCAGCACGTCCTTGCCCTCAACGGCGGAGGGGATCACGCTGGCCTGGATGGGAAAGGCTTCACGCAGCCCCGCGCGCTGCAGGGACTGGGCGAGCGCTACTGGTAGCCCGAGCGATCGAAACTCGGGCTGGGAAGACGGCGGCTCGGGGTCAGGCGACGGCACTTAAGCCTCGACCTCGCTGCGGTCGCCGGACCAGAGGGTGTGGAAGGCACCAGGCTTATCCACGCGGCCGTAGGTGTGGGCGCCGAAGAAGTCGCGCTGGCCCTGAATCAGCGCGGCCGGCAGGCGCTGGGCACGCAGGGAGTCGTAGTAGGAGAGCGACGAGGCGAACACCGGAACTGGGTGCCCCTGGGCGGTCGCGGTCCCGACGACACGGCGCCACGAATCCACCAGACCAGACATCTGTTCCAGGAAGTACTCATCCAGCAGCAGGGACGGCAGCTGCCGGTCAGCCTCGTAGGCATCGACGATGCGGTTGAGGAAACGGGCGCGGATGATGCAACCACCGCGCCAGATGCGGGCCAGATCCCGGGGGTCGACGTCCCAACCGTATTCTTCCGAACCTGCGAGGATCTGGTCGAAGCCCTGGGCATAGGCGACCATCTTCGAGGCGTACAGCGCGCGGCGGACGTCCTCGATGAAGGCCTCCCGCTGGGCGGCGTCCACTGGGGCAGCCAGCTCACCGGAGGCGAGCTTGCCCTGGGCGGCCTGGCGGGCCGGGCCGTCGGAGGACAGCGCGCGAGCGAAGACCGCCTCGCCGATGCCGGTGACCGGGATACCCAGGTCGCAGGCGGACTTCACGGTCCAGCGACCGGTGCCCTTCTGGCCGGCGGCATCCACGATGATGTCCACCAACGGCTTGCCAGTCTCAGCATCCACCTGAGCCAGAACCTCGGCGGTGATCTCCACCAGGTAGGACTCCAGCTCGCCGGTATTCCACTCGCGGAAGACCTCGGAGATCTCCTTTGGACTCAGCCCCGCCCCGTAGCGCAGCAGGTGATAGGCCTCGCCAATGACCTGCATATCCGCGTACTCGATGCCATTGTGCACCATCTTGACGAAGTGCCCCGCGCCGTCCGGGCCGATGTGCGCACAGCACGGCTGACCATCAACCTTCGCGGAGATGGACTCCAGCAGCGGGCCCAGGGACTCATAAGCCTCGGCGGCGCCACCCGGCATGATCGCCGGCCCGTTGAGCGCGCCTTCCTCGCCGCCGGAGATTCCGGTGCCGACGAAGTGCAGGCCACGCGCGGAGATCTCCTTCTCGCGGCGGATCGTGTCCGTGTACAGGGCGTTGCCGCCATCGATGATGATGTCGCCCGGGTCCATGAGATCGGCGAGCTGCTCGATCATGGCATCCGTAGCGGGGCCGGCCTGCACCATGATGAGCGCACGGCGGGGCTTTTCGAGGGAGGCGACGAAAGCCTCCAGCGTTTCGGCGGGGATAAACGAACCCTGCTCGCCGAAGCCCTCCATGAAGCCCTCGGTGCGGGCGAAAGTGCGGTTGAAAACCGCCACGGTGTGGCCGTGATTCGCGAAATTGCGGGCGATATTGGACCCCATCACCGCCAGGCCAATCACGCCGATCTGGGCGAGCTCGCCATCTGGTGTGCCTGCGGGTGCCTGATTCGAGGAAAGATTCGGTGCCGAAGGTTTACTCATGATTTCCCAGTTTACCCCGACACTTAGTGGTTAATCTATTGACATGAACGAACACGTGACGACCATGTTGCAGCTCAGTAGCACGGCTAGCCAGCGTAAGCTCACCGCCGAAGAGCTCGACACCCTCAACGGAATTATGACCGCCACCAACGGATTGGACGAGGCACTGGGTGTTCGCTACACCGAGGTGGCACCTCATTCCCTCACCCTCCGCCTCGAGGTGAAGGCGATGCACCTGCAGCCATGGGGGATCACCAACGGAGGTATTTACGCCACGCTGGGGGAGACCGCAGCCAGCATGGCCAGCTTCGTTGCTGCGGGCGCGGGTCCGATCGTCGTGGGAACGAACAACAGCACGGACTTTCTGCGACCGTCGAAGCCTGGCGACGTCATCGTCTCCACCGCGACCGCTGAGCATCTGGGGTCGACCTCCCACCTGTGGCGCGTCGAGCACCGCAATGAGGAGACCGGCAAGATGCTGGCCTTGACGATGTTGAAAACCGCCGTGATGAATAAGCGGTAGTAGCCCCGCTCCACGGCTCCTCGTCGCCGCGCGGACGCATAGCGAGCCCAGCAAAAATCCCCGGCCACCCACCACGAAGGTGGGGCCGGGGATCGAGCTTTTCTAGCGCCCTCGGGCGCCAGCGCGGGGACTAGTCGGCGTCAGCCGGGGTATCGCGCCCCTCGCCGAACTTAAGGTTATCGCGCACCTCGAGGGAGCGGATGCCCTTCTCGTCCTCCAGCTTGCGCAGCTTGTTCAGCGCGTTACGGGCGTGCAGCTGCTGGCGGGTAGCAACCAGCTGCCAGCGGCGACGGGACACGGAGTTCAGGCCCCAGCTGAACGCGGCGATCGCGCGGTTGCGGAAGCCGACCAGGTACAGCAGGTGCAGGGCCAGCCACATCAGCCAACCGATGAAGCCCGAGACCTCGGCCTTGTTGATCTTCACCACAGCGTTGAAGCGGGAGACGATCGCCATCGAGCCCTTGTCGAAGTAGTCGAACGGAGCGCGAGCCTCCGGGCTGGTGCCATTCTCGATCTCGTCGATGATGGTCTTCGCAGCGTACTGACCACCCTGCATAGCGACCTGCGCCACGCCCGGCAGGCCGTTGAGGTTGATCATGTCGCCGATGAGGAAGACGTTCTTGTGCTCACCCAGGGTCAGGTCCTCGTTGACCATGACGCGACCCGCGCGGTCAGACTCCACACCAGCCTGGTCGGCGACGTGCTTGCCCAGCGGGGAAGCGGCCACACCGGCGGACCAGATCTTGGCGTAGCTCGGGATCGAGGACTCCTCGCCCGTCTTCATGTTCTTGTAGGTCACGCCCTCACGGTCCACGTTGGTGACCAGGGAGTTCAGGACGACCTCGACGCCAAGATCCTCAAGCTTGCGGCGAGCCTTGCGGCCCAGGCGCTTGCCGAACGGAGGCAGAACCTGCGGGCCACCGTCGATGAGGATGATGCGGGCGTCGTTGGTGTCAACCTCGCGGAACTCCTTGGCGAGGGTGCGGTGCGCCATCTCAGCCAGCTGACCAGCCAGCTCCACGCCGGTCGGGCCCGCGCCGACGACGACGAAGTTCAGCAGGCGGCGGCGCTCCTCCGGGTCGCTGGTGATCTCGGCACGCTCGAAGGCGCCGGTGACGCGGGCTCGGATCTCCAGGGCGTCGTCGACGGACTTCATACCCGGCGCGAACTCAGCGAAGTGGTCGTTACCGAAGTAGGACTGTGCCGCACCCGCAGCGAGGATCAGGGAGTCATACTCGATGACTGCTTCCTTGCCACCCAGGTCAGCGGTGACGTTCTGGCCGGCGATGTCGATGTTGCGGACCTCACCCTTGATCACGCGGATGTTCTCGTCGTCCGCCATCAGCTGGCGGATGGAAGGTGCGATCTCACCTTCAGACAGGATACCGGTCGCGACCTGGTACAGCAGCGGCTGGAACAGGTGGTGGTTGGTGCGGTCGATGATGGTGACCGCGATGTCCTTGCCCTTGAACTTCTTTGCCGCGAACAGACCGCCGAAACCGCCGCCGATAATGACAACGTGGTGGCGCTTACCTGCTGGACCAAGGGAGTTGGTGGTCATAGAAAACTAATGCTCCTCAGCACAATATTTTTGGTTTTTGTATTCAAGTTCTCGCTGATATACGGACCCTGTGAGATCCTCACGAAGCGTGCTTCAACAATCCTAATGCTTAAGGCCTTCTAAAGCACTTCCGGGATCCACCGGATATGGGTTGCTTCCTGAGTGTTAATACCCCGTTTGGGCCACAATATCGGCTAACTTTAGGGATAACTTCACCGCGAATGGCCGAGTCGGCCCCGCGAGCACCGGGAGAGGAGTGTCTGATAGTTCCCGTGGAACGTTTCTCTCTCGACCCCTATATCGACCCCGAGCGGTGGCCGCACCTCGCTGAGCTGCCCCGCGGCCGGTTCCTCGGCAAGCGATCCGAGGCATTTCGCGAGCGACTGGAAAAACTCTTGGACGATGAGGGGGTCTCCTTCGACTCCAAGGACGAGACCTACCTCGAGGTACGCGACGGGCTCATGCTCGACCGGGTGGTCGCCCAAGGCTGGCTGGGGCTCGCGGAAAGCTATCTGATCGGGGAGTGGCGGGCCGATCCGCTGGTCAAGGTGCTGGAGGTTCTTCTCAGCCAGCCCCTCGAGGCTCCAATGAACACCCTGCTCGGTGGCATTAGCCCGCTCAAGCCGCGACATAACTTCGGCTCGGTGCGTGCCGGCGAGCTGCCCGACGGTCTCGTGGAGCTGTACGCGGGAGCCACCCGCGCCACCGCCACTGCGTTGTTTGCCTCTGCCGCCCGCACCACGGAAACCGTGCAGGTCGACCGCAGGACCGGGGAGACTCTAGTGGATGACGAGGAGAATCCCGAGCCCCGCGGTTTGGCAGGTGTGCGCCGCCGACTCAGCAAGCCGGAGCAGCCCGTCACTCTTGATGAAACCTGGTACCTCAAGCCCGCCGACGCGCAGCGCCAGGACCTCAACTCCGGGCAGCTGCGCCGCATCAATCTGATGCTGGACGAGGCGAATGTTGGCCCGGGCGACCGCGTCCTCGAACTCTCGAGTTCCGGCGGTCAGCTAGCGATTCTCGCGGCCCAGCGGGGCGCCTCGGTGAGTGTGCTGACCTCCGATGAGGAGCACGCCGAGGTGGTGCGCTCCCGTGTGCGCCAGGCCGGCGTAGCCGGCGGCGTGCGCGTCGAGCTGATCAGTGGCCCGGTACCCTCGCCGCGGCAATGGGCAGGCGAATACGACGCGATCTTCTCCACCGAGCGGCTGGAGACCCTCGGAGAGGGCGGGCTCGGTCACTTCTTCCGCGCCGTGGATAGGCTCCTCGCAGACGGGGGCGTGGCCGTTGTGCAGACTCTGGTCGCCACCCCGCAGATGCGCGACACCGCGCGGGAATCCCTCGACGTGGTGCGCGGCTACATCTGGCCCGCGCTGGAATACTCCCCGGCGGCGCTGATCCGCCAACATATCTTCGCCGGCGGGCTGGACGTCGTCGCCGAAAATCACCTTGGACCGCACCTCGCAGCGACCTTGCCGATGTGGCGTGCCCACTTTGCCTCCCGCGAGCGCCAGGCGGCCGCCGCAGGCTTCGACGCGATCTACCGCCGCCTGTGGGATTTCCAGCTCGCGTTGCACGAAGCGCTTGTGAATGCCGGCGACATCGACTGCATGCAGTTCGTCATTCGCCACCGCCGTTAACGCGGGGTGGCCCCGGTTCCGCGAGACACTGATCAAAGTTTCGCAAATCGCGCACACAGCAATGTCCTTTGCCTAAACTAACCAATTATATTCGCGCCCCACGAGCCCGTGGAGCCGAGGCAGATGCCCGTAGACAAGGGGAGGACAGTTTGAGTACGCAGTGGAATCCGGACGTCATCGTCGTCGGTGCAGGCCTGGCGGGTCTCGTCACCGCCTACGAGGCCGCAACGAGTGGGTTGAACGTCCTCATCCTGGACCAGGAAAACCGTAACAACCTGGGCGGACAGGCGTTCTGGTCCCTCGGCGGGTTGTTCTACGTCGACAGCCCGGAGCAGCGGCTCATGGGGGTCAAAGATAGCGAAGACCTGGCCTGGCGCGACTGGGCGAACTCCGCCCAGTTCGAGGACACCCCGAACGACCGCTGGCCGAAGGCCTGGGGTCGGGAGTACGTCCGCTTCGCTGCCAACGAGAAGCGCAGCTACCTCAAGAACCTGGGACTCAATGTCCTGCCCACCGTCGGTTGGGCTGAGCGCGGCTCCGGCGACGCCTCCGGTCACGGCAACAGCGTGCCGCGCTTCCACCTGACCTGGGGGACGGGGCCGGAGGTCGTCCGCGTCTTCCGCGAGCAGGTCGAGAAGCTGGAGCAGGAGGGGCGCATCCGCTTCGAGTTCCGCCACCGCGTCGACGAGCTGATCACCGGTACCGGGGCTGACGGGAGCACCCGCATCGAGGGAGTGCGCGGCACGGTCCTGGAAGCAACGGATCTTCCGCGCGGCGAGGCATCCTCCCGAACGGCCGTGGGGGAGTTCGAATTCCGTGCGGCGGGCACCGTCGTCGCCTCCGGCGGAATCGGCGGAAACCTCGACCTGGTGCGCAAGCGCTGGCCGACTGACCGCTGGGGGCCCGCCCCGGAGGACATGGTTACCGGCGTGCCAGCCCACGTGGACGGCCGCATGATCGGCATCTCCGAAACTGCGGGTGCAAACCTCGTGAACACCGACCGGACCTGGCACTACCCGGAGGGCATGCACAACTGGAACTCCATCTGGCCGGGCCACGGTATTCGCATCATCCCAGGTCCCAGCGCGATGTGGCTGGACGCTGCGGGCCAGCGGCTGCCCAGCAACCTCATCCCGGGCGGCGATAACCTCGCGGCGCTGAGCCATATTGGGCGCACCGGGATGGGGTACAGCTGGTTCATCCTGAACAAGACCATCGCCGCCAAGGAGTTCATCTTCTCCGGCTCCGAGCAGAACCCAGACCTGACGGACAAGAGTGTGAAGAAGCTGCTTTCCAAGCTTGGCTCCGGCATGCAGGTCGCCGTGCAGGCCTTCATGGACCACGGCGAGGACTGGGTGATCGCCGACGACCTCAGCAGCCTGGTCAAGAAGATGAACGAGCTAGTCGGGCCTGATAAGCCACAGGTCGACGAGGCCGAGCTGCGCCGTCAGATTGAGGACCGGGATAGCCAGATCGAGAACAAGTTCTCCAAGGACTATCAGATCAATTACATCCGCACCGCCCGCCAGTACTTGGGCGACAAGGTGGTGCGTTGTGCGGCACCACACGAGTTGATGGACCCGAAGCACGGGCCATTGATTGCCGTGCGTCTGAGTGTGCTGACCCGAAAGACCCTGGGCGGGATCGAGACCGACCTGGCTGGGCGCTGCCTCACCAACGATGGGGAAGTCCTGCCGGGGCTCTACGCGGTCGGCGAGGTCGCGGGCTTCGGTGGTGGCGGTATGCACGGCCAGAACGCGCTGGAGGGAACCTTCCTCGGCGGCTGCATCCACTCCGGAAAGCGGGTCGGCGAGCAGCTGAGGTACACGCTGCCTAAGGCCGGCGCTGGGGCATAGCGCGACCCGAGGGTGGCAGGGCTCACGCCGGGTGGGGTGACCGGGTGAGCGCTGTGCCCCGCTGTAGCGCGGGGGATCAGGAGCTGGAAATAGATCGAAAGAAAGCGGTGAGTGGAGATGGCGCCTCAGGAAAACAACGCCAGTGCCCGTCATGGAAACGTCGGGGAAGCCCCGTGGCACGAGCTCGACGCGCACCAGTGGCGCGCGAGGGTCGCGGAGCGTTCGGCGGTGGAAGGGGTGCGCGCAGCCCTCGAAAGGATTGAGGAGCGAGACGCGTTCATCAACGCTTTCAGCCAGGTCTTTGCGGAAGACGCCCTGCGGGCAGCTTCAGCGCTCGACCAGCTTGATCCCTCGAAGCGTGGAGCTCTCCACGGCGTCCCCGTAGCCATTAAGGAGGAGCTCGATGTCGCTGGTGCGGTGACGAGTTTTGGAACCCGGGCGAACCACACGCCGAAGCCGGACGACTCCCTGGTCGTGGCCCGCCTGCGTGCGGCTGGAGCGATCATCATTGGCAAGACCCACATGCCGGAGTTCGGCGCTTATCCACTGACCTCCTCACAGGGCTATGGGGTGACCCGCAACCCGATCGATCTTTCCCGAACCCCAGGTGGCTCCTCTGGGGGCTCCGCCGCAGCGGTAGCGGCGGGGATGGTGCCGATCGCGATGGGCGGCGATGGTGGTGGCTCGGTGAGAATCCCGGCGGCGATGTGCGGGCTGGTGGGGCTCAAACCGGGTCGGGGAGTGCTGCCCACCGCCCCCTATACCGACCTGTGGAAGTCCCTGGGGACGTCCGGCCCGATGGCGCGCACGGTGGAGGACATCGAGCTGATGATGTCCGTCTTGCAGGACGACGATCCTGCTCCACTCGGACCGCGTGGACACGAAGGGGAGAGGCCCTGGCGGGTTGCGTGGCTGGACCGCTCGAGCACGCCGTTCATCCCGGTGGCCACGGCCAATCGCGAGGCGCGAAAGCGTGCCACCGCGCAGCTCGAGGCGCAGGGGGTGGAGGTTCGGCCGCTGTCTGCTCGGCTGCCGGATCCCACGCTGCCGTTCCTGATCCTCATGTTCGCCGGAATCCGGAGCGAAATCGGACTGCTGGAAAAGCCCGATCGCATCGAAAAGCGCCACCGACTGACCAAGCTGGTGGGCGCGCTCATGACGCCGAAGATGGTGTCCTGGGCGGAGAAGAAGGCAGCCGCCATTGGGCGCAAGGTCTCGGACATCATGGCCCGCGAGGGTATTGATGCGATCCTCACGCCGACCGTGGCCGACCGGCCACGCCGCGCTGACCTGCTGGTGGGGAAGGGAGCCATTCGTGCCTCCCTGCTGAGCATGCCCTCGATCGCCTACACCGCCATGTGGAATGTCGCGGGTCAGCCGGCGCTAGCCGTGCCAATGGGGCAGGGCAGCGACGGGCTTCCGACCAGCGTGCAAATGGTGGGAGATGTCGGCGCCGAGAAAAAGCTCCTGGATCTTGCCCGCGAACTGGCGTGACCCAGGGGATGCGGGGGCGATTTGTGTCTGCGAACACAGTTTCGCAATATGAGAATAAGGGAATATTAAGCAATACTGGGAAGCGTTCGTATTTGTGATATTTACGAAAGAGGCTCTCATTAGTGTCTTTGAAAAACACTTTTAAAATTGCATTATCCTTTGTGGGCCTCCTGGTCGGCGCGGGTTTCGCGACTGGTCAAGAGGTCATTCAATATTTCGGCTCCTTTGGGCTTTCCGCGCTGTGGGGCGCGCTGCTCGCCGGAGTCCTGATGACCATCGCCGGGGCAGTGATCCTGCAGCTCGGCAGCTATTTCCTGGCGCAGGAGCACCGCATGGTGTTCCGAAACATGTCCCACCCGATCGTCTCCAGGTTCTTGGACTTCGGCGTGACCTTCACGCTGTTTGCCGTGGGCTTCGTGATGCTCGCGGGGGCGGGGTCCAACCTGGAGCAGCAGTTCGGCTGGCCCGCCTGGGTCGGCTCGCTGATCATGCTGATCCTGGTGATGATCACCGGGTTGATGGACGTCGACAAAGTTTCCAGCATCATTTCGACGGTGACGCCGCTGATCATCATCGCGGTGCTTTTCGCCTTCGGCTACACGCTGTTCAACCTGCCGGATGACATGGCGGAAATGGGGCAGTTGGCTCAGGGAGCCGAATCACCAATCAGCCCGTGGTGGCTTTCCGCCCTGAACTACACCGGGCTTGCGCTGCTGCTGGGGCTGTCCATGGCCCTGGTGATCGGTGGCGCCAACACGAAGCCACGCGAAGCGGGTGTGGGTGGCCTCATGGGTGGTCTGATCTACCTGACGATGCTGATGATGGCGACCTTCGTGTTGCTCGCGAACTTCGATGTGGTCGGGGATTCGAGCGTGCCGATGCTCAGCCTGATCGATCACATCAACCATCCGCTGTCCTATGTGATGGCCGTGATTATCTTCATCATGATCTACAACACCTGCATCGGCATGTTCTACGCGCTGGGGCGTCGCCTGACGGCCAATCACCGCGATAAATACCGCCCGGTGTTCCTGGGTGTCTGCCTGGTGGGCTTCGGCGTGAGCTTCTTCGGCTTCGAAGCGCTGATGGCCAATGTCTATCCGATCATCGGCTGGGTGGGGCTACTGACGATCGCAGTGCTCGTCGCCTGGTGGATCAAGTCTCGCGTGCGCATCCAGCGCGAGGCTAAGTACCGCGAGCGCGCCACCGAACTGGTGAATAAGTTCCACGAGGGGGAGGAAGAGCTGAGCGACTCGGAGAGCCGCGAGCTCAAGAAGATCGTGGAGAAGTCCAACGTGGGCAACTACGAGCTCGCCGAGGCGCTCACTCGCGAGTACCACGGTGATTCTGAAGATCTGGACGAGAAGGACTCGGCTGAGGAGAACGCTGCCGACACCGGAGAGGCCTCCGAGGAGCCGTCTTCGGAGGAGGATGCCACGACGGAGATCGAAAACTCGACCCAGGAGCTCATGGATGAGCTCGAGGTTGATTGGGAGCCCGGCGAGGATTCCGACTTGAAGGAGTCCAAGGACTCCTAGAGTTCCTAGGGGGGGAGACTGACGGCGCCCGCTGCATTAGCCGCGGGGCCGGAGGGGCTTGGCGCAGGCCAGGGCCCCATAAAGCTAAAGTGTCATAATGTATATTATCGGACAATAGCGACCAGGCTGCTTGCCGACGGATGTCGAGATGATCCCTGTAGCCCCGTGCTTCTGAATCGATCACAAAACTCTAGTGTGCGCGCCACTACAGGTCTAGGATCATTCTGGTGAATCGCTTATCCGCGTCCCTGACGCAGAATCCGGCGCGCCTCGTGTCTGTCGGGTTTTTGAGCCTCATCGTGCTCGGCACTTTCTTGCTGCTGATGCCGTTCTCCGCGCCCGACGGTAACTCCGTCTCGCCGCTCGAGGCTTTCTTTACCGCGACGTCCGCCGTGACGCTGACCGGGCTGGGTGTTCGCGACACCGGCACGGGTTTTACTGCCGCCGGGCAGGTCGTGATTCTGGCCCTCATCCAAATCGGTGGCTTCGGGATCATGTCCTTGACGTCTTTGGCTGGGCTCATCCTCAGTGGCCGACTAGGGCTGAAAACTAAGCTTTATACCGTCGCGGAGCGGCGCACGCTCACCGTCGGCAGCGTGAAATCCACCATTATTGGCGCCATCGTTCTCACAGTGATCTGCGAGCTGCTCGTTGCGGGCGTCCTCGCGATACGAATGTTCACGGGCGGTTATGTCGATAGCCTGGGCTCTGCTGCGTGGATGGGTATCTTCCACGCCATTTCCGCCTTCAATAACGCCGGTTTCGGGCTGAACGCCGGTAGCCTCATTCCTTATGTCGGCGATGCATGGATCGTCCTGCCGATCGGCTTGGCGATCGTCTTTGGCGGGCTCGGCTTTCCTGTGCTCGATGAGCTCATCGCGCGAGTGCGCCTGCGCAGGCAGCGAAGGAAACCGCCGCGGCTGTCTATGACCGCTCGGATCACTCTCGATGGCACTGCGGTACTCCTCATCGGCGGCTTCGTCATGTTCTGGGTGCTCGAGCGCAATCGTGCATTCGCCGAGCTGAGCAGCTGGGATGCCGCCCTAGCGGCAGTGTTTCAGTCCATTACGACCCGTACCGCTGGTTTCCAGTCCGTGGACTTTGGCGAGATGTCCCCCAATACCCTGATGGGCACCGACATTCTGATGTTCATTGGAGGCGGATCCGGGGGTACCGCAGGTGGCTTGAAAATCACCACGTTCTTCGTGGTGCTCGCGGCGATCGTGGCAGAAATTAAGGGTGAAAAAGATACTGTCGTCGGCGGTCGTCGCGTTGACCACACCGTGATCCGCCAGGCTCTCACCGTCGGTGCTGTGGCGGTAGGTGTCATAACATTCGTTATCGCGTGCCTCCGTACGTTCAACCCTCAGTTCAGCGCCGACCAAATCCATTTCGAGGTCATCTCCGCCTTCGCCACCGTCGGCCTCTCCACCGGCATTACCGCTGACCTCAGCGGTGCCTCGCAGATCCTCCTCTGCGTCCTCATGTTCATGGGCCGCGTCGGACCCATCACCCTCGTCGCAGCACTCGCCACCACTACCCCGAGCAAACACTACTCCTATCCTGCAGAAAGGCCCTACATTGGTTAACCCACTCGACAAGCTCCTCCCCAACGCCCGCCCCATCGATCTTCCACCGGTCGCGATCATTGGGCTCGGCCGGTTCGGTTCCGCCATGGCAGAGGAGCTCCACAGCCACGGCGTCGACGTCCTCGGCATCGACGTCGACGAGAAGCTACTGCACGACAGCGACCCCCACCTCACCGACTCATTCATCGCTGACGCCACCGACCCCGAGGCGCTCAAGCAGCTCGGAGTAAAGGATTTCCAGCAGGTCGTCATCGGCATTGGTAGCAGCCTCGAAGCCTCGATCCTGACCGCGTCCAACCTCGTGGAACTTGGGGTCAAGGACATTTGGGCCAAGGCGGATTCCGATGCCCACGCCCGCATCCTCACCCGCGTCGGCGTGCACCACGTCGTCCGCCCCGAGCGGGACACCGGTCGCCGAGTTGCGCACCTGCTCAGCGGTCGTTTCCAGGACTACACCGTATTCGACCAGGGCTATGCGATGATCACCCTGCGGGCACCCAAGGAGCTGGTCAACCACTCCCTCAACCGGCACAGCCTGTGGGCGAAGCACCGCGTCCAGCTGGTGGCAGTGCACAGCGGTAACCAGTGGGCCCCACCCTTTGCAGACCACCAGCTCTCCCCCGACGACGACGTCATCCTCGCCGGCGCGCCCGCCGACCTGGAGAAGTTTGGTCGGCGCTAGGCCCCAGCCCCCCGTGGTGGGGACGAACCCCGGCTCAGGGCCCAACCCCGGCGCTAGCCGCCCGTCGCCTGGCGGATCTGATCAGCCATGATCACACCGGCGATGCTGAAGTAAATGATCAGGCCGGTGGCGTCCACCAGCGTGGACACGACTGGCGTCGAGAATACCGCCGGGTCCACGCCCAGCTTTTTCGCGACCAGCGGCAGCACGCCGCCGACAATGCAGGCCCAGGTACAGATCGCCACAATCGTCAAGGAAATCGTGAACGCGACCTGCGGATAGTACAAGAAGGCCAGAATCGGGAAGATCACCGTACCCAGGAAAACACCTAGCAGGAAGCCCACCCGAACCTCACGGCCGATGACTCGCAACACGTCCCGGGGTCTCACCTCGTTGACCGCGAGCGCACGCACCACCGAGGACGCCGCCTGCGAGCCCGCGTTACCGCCCGTACCGATCAGCATCGGCACGAAGATGCTGAGCACCACCACGGCCTCGAGCACGTCCTCGAAGAACTGCATAACGTTAATCGTGAGGAACGCGGCCAGGATCAGGACGATCAGCCAGACGCCGCGCTTTTTCGCGAGCGTCATCACCGTCGCCGTCAGGTAAGGCTCGTTCAACGGCTCGGCACCACCGGCACGGTAGGCATCCTCCGTCACCTCGGCCTCGAGGACCTCCATTGCGTCATCGACCGTGATGACGCCCAGAATGCGGTCCTCGTCGTCGACGACGGGCAGCGCCAGAAGGTCAGCCTCCTGGATCAGGCGGGCCGCGTGCTCCTGGTCGTCATAGGCTGAGACACTGTGCTGCTCCTCCTCAAGCAACTCCCCGACCAGCGTGCCCTCGGGTGCTGTGACCAGGTCCGCGAGCTCCACCATGCCGAGCAGCTTGCGCGACTCATCGGTCACCGCCACCGTGGCCAGCGCGATCGAGTGATGCGGGCCCGAGGCGTAGCGCTGAGCGCGCGACTGCAGCTTCTCCAGGGACTCCTCCCGGGTGGCATCCGGGGTCAGCACAGTGGGCGTGGGCACCATCAGACGGCCCGCGGACTCCGATGGATAACCCA
This sequence comes from Corynebacterium sp. UMB4614, assembly GCF_030217065.1. Taxonomy (NCBI): domain Bacteria; kingdom Bacillati; phylum Actinomycetota; class Actinomycetes; order Mycobacteriales; family Corynebacteriaceae; genus Corynebacterium; species Corynebacterium sp. UMB4614. The sequence continues at coordinate 29,290 of NZ_JASONC010000016.1, read as the reverse complement.
GCAGCCCGCTGGTCACACGCCGCTGGGAATACGGCAGGCCCTGCAGGAGGCGCGAGGCGACCTTCGCTGGCATCTCATCCAGCAGAGACGCCTGGTCGTCTGGGGCCAGACTCGCGAAGATCTCCGTGACGTGGTCGTCGCGTAGCGCCTCCAGAAGCTCAGCCTGGTGTACCGGGTCCAGGTACTCGAAAACGTCCAGGGCACGGTCCTTGGGCAGCAACCGAAAGGCCACTGCCTGCTCCGCCCCGGAGATTCGGCCGAGTTCCTCGGCCACCACGACGGACGAGCGGTCGGCGAGCCATCGGCTTACCGCGTCGAGGTCCTTATCGTCCAGCAGGTCTTCGAGGAAACGTGCGTTCGACGCCATATCAGTGGCCTCCCCTTTGGACGCTCGCCCACAGTTGATAACCGGTCAGCGCGATCAGCGCGGCGCAGACCGCGGCAAAGAAGTAGTCAAGGCCGGTGCCATTACTCACGAGCCACCCGCCGAGCGCGAGCAGCACCACAAGCCGGATAACCCGGGACCACAGCAGAAATTGGGTATTCAATGGTGCTCCTAACAGTGACCGCGATTATTGTCGCGCGCGTCCCGCGTGGGGGCTTAAGGCTTCTCGAACACGAGAAGCAGGTCGATCGTTCCCTCGTCGGCGATCTTGGCCGCGACGAACTCTGGGGTCTTGATGTTGAAGTCCGAACGCTTGAACGGCACCTTCCCCTGGACGACGACCTTGTCCCCCGTCCGCAGTACCTTCAGCGGCGCGCTGACCTTGTTAGATTCGCCGCGGAGGGTGAGATCCCCCGTGACCTCGACCTCACCGACGGAGCCATCCTCCGGCACCTTGCTCAGATCCACCGGCTCGGTGATGCTGAACTTCGCCTTCGGGTAGTCCTCCGTGTGCAGGATCGAACGGCGGACGTTGATGTCGCGCTTTTCCACGTCTGAAGAGATCCCTGCAACGCGGATCTCCACCAGGCCCTCCGTGAGGGTTCCGTCCGTGACCTGCAGGTCACCCTTGATGTTCTCCTCCGTGCTGTTGTCCGCACGTCCGGAGGTGGTCTTCTCCTGCCCCGGCAGGATCTCACGGAAGGTATAACCAGCCTGGGTGTGGTTGGCGCCGGCACCAGGGACGATCACCCAGTGACCGTCCGCTGACGTCGTTGGTTCAGGACCACCCTCGACGAGATCAGCGGTCTGCAGACCCCGGTCAGTGAGCAGCTGATACGCGATCGGCCCAACGCCGAACAGGAATGCCGCGATAATACCGATAACACCCAGAGTGATAATTCCCTTGCGCATGGCACCCAGCCTAGTGCTAAGCAGGGAAGATTAGGAAAAGGTGGGGCTTAAGCGCGTCCCGGGGGTTGGGGGTGGTTCAGCTGCTCCGCGCGGTGCGCCAGCCGCACCAGGTCCGTAGCCATGCCACGCAGCTCAGCGCGCTCTGCATGCTCGTCTATCGCGGTGACGAGGTCCTCCGCCGCGCACCGAAGTTCGAAGAGCTGATCCCCCAACTCATCCCCAGTGTCCCCTGGGGTCCCCAGGCGGGTGCTTGTGGGCGTGGGTGCGTCCGGCGCCGGCTGGCTCGCACGTTGCTCGTAGGCCCGCTGGCGGCAGGACCGGCTGCAGAATTTGCGTGGCCTCCCCCGCTGCTGGCCGGGCATTTCCTCCCCGCACCACGCGCAGAACCCCGGCGTGTGGGGGAAGTCTTCGCGCGCAATGGGGGTGCTCATGGCTAAAGATCCTAACCCTTTCGGGGAACCTGGGAACAAAACCCGCACCCGGTGCGTTATCTACATTGATGGCGCCCCGGAGGCGCCGCTAGCGAACTTCGGAAGTGAGGAACTAATGGCAGACCGCGTACTGCGAGGCAGTCGCATGGGTGCCGTGTCGTATGAAACCGACCGGGACCACGATCTCGCGCCACGTCGGATGGTGAAGTACCAGACTGAGGACGGCGAAATTTTTGAGGTCCCGTTCGCTGACGACGCCGAGATCCCGCAGGATTGGTTGTGCAAGAACGGCCAGATGGGCACCCTCGTCGAGGGCGAGGGCATCGAATCTAAGCCTGCGAAGCCACCACGTACGCACTGGGACATGCTTCTTGAGCGCCGCTCCCTGGAGGAGCTTGACGAGCTGCTGGAGGAGCGTATCGAGCTGCTGCGTAAGCGCCGCCGCGAGGCCATGAAGCTGCTCAAGGAGCAGGAGAAGGCCTAGACCGGCCCTTCTTTCGCGTCAATACACATAAAGGCCTGGCCACGTAACCAACGTGGCCAGGCCTTTAGCGTTGAGCTCTCGGGTTAGCTCTGCAGAGCACGCTCCACGGTGCCGGCGCCGATGCGCGCGCCCTCGCGCATGAGCTGGCGAACCTGGTACATGCGGTGGCGGAAGCCCCAGCGGGTCACCTGAGCCATCGCTTCGCCCACGATGCGGCTGCTCATCTTGGACTCGCCGATCTCACGCTCGGTGAAAGTAATCGGGACCTCACGCACGTCAGCGCCTTCGTTGACGGCGCGCCATGCCATGTCCACCTGGAAGACATAACCTGCGGAGTCCACGGCGTCGAGATCCATCCGCTCCAGAAGATCCCGCTGGAAGGCGCGGTAACCGCCGGTGATGTCGGACAGGCCGGCGCCCAGTGCCATGGAAGCGTAGATGTTGCCGCCACGGGAGAGGAACTTGCGGTCGGCCGGCCAGTTTACGGTCTTTCCGCCCTTAACGTAGCGGGACCCCAGGACGAGTTCCGCGCCATCGTCGATCTTGTCCAGCAGCAGGTGGAGCTGCTCCGGGGCGTGGGAGCCGTCGGCGTCCATCTCGCAGAGAACCTCATAACCGTTCTCGATGCCCCACTTGAAACCGGCCAGGTACGCACCACCGAGGCCGCCCTTACCCTCGCGGTGCAGCACGTGGATGCGGGAGTCGTCCTTGGACATCTGATCCGCCAGCTCCCCGGTACCGTCCGGCGAGTTGTCGTCGACGACGAGGAGATCGACGCGCTCCGGCTCGGCTTCCAACAGGCGACGCGTGATGATCGGAAGGTTATCGCGCTCGTTGAAAGTCGGGATGATGACGAGAGTCTTATCGCTGAGCTTCTTCATAATGTGATTAGTTTATCTGCTTTTCTTGCGTGGTGTGGGGCGAGACGCGAGGAAGGCCCCGATTATCCCCAAAACACCTGCGGCGGCCAGCCCCCGTTCCACCCAGGGGCCCGCAGCCACGGACGGCGTTGTGCCATCCCGCAGCGGAATATCTGCCTGCAGGATGTCTGGGCGGAACAGTCGGCTTTGGTCCACCACTTCCCCATCCGGCATAACAATCGCCGAGACACCGGAGGTGGCAGCCACCACGACCGCCCGGTCAGTCTCGATCGCCCGCATCCGGCTCATCGCGAGCTGCTGGTAGCTCATGTCCGTGAAGCCGAAAGTGGCGTTGTTCGTCGGACTAGCCAGGAACTGGGCACCATTGCGCACCGCGTCGCGGGCGCTGGCGTCGAAAGAGATCTCGTAGCAGGTGGATACGCCTACGAGGACGTCCCCACGCGCAGCCGGCATCCGCACGACACCAGGCCCGTCGCCGGGGACGAAGTTGCCCGCCCGCTCGACGTTCTCGTTAACGTGCTTGAGGATCTCGCGGAAGGGCATGTACTCGCCGAAGGGCTGAAGGAACTTCTTCACGTGCTTCTCCCCCGGGCCCGGCTCGCTGCTGCCGGCCGGGCCCCAGGTGAGCATCGTGTTCTCATTTCCGATGACGGTGCCGACCATCACGGGCGCATCGATCTCCGTTACTGCTGAGTCGATGGCGGCGTAGGCGTCCGGGTCCTTAAACGGGTTCACATCGGATGAGTTTTCCGGCCAGATCACCACGTCGGGGTGCTTAGCCTCGCCGGCTGCGACCGAATCCGCGAGCTCATGGGTGCGCTGCACGTGGTTGTTCAACACGGCGCGTCGCTGTGCCGCGAAGTCGAGACCAGTTCGGGGGACGTTGCCCTGGATTGCTGCGACGTTGACCTGGCCCGCGGTGGGCTCCTGGCTAAAACTCGAGCCGTAGATGGCGGAGGCCAGCAACACAATGGCCACCACGCCCGCGTGCTGCAGGCGGAGCTTGGAGGCGATAGCAGCCCGCGTTGTGTACGGCGGACGGGCTGCCAAGTAGATGAAGCCACCGAGCAAGACGACCAGGAAACTCACGAACGCGGAGCCACCAAGCCGGATATCGGCGGCCAGCGGCCCGGACACCTGACCCCACGCCAGCCGTCCCCAACCGAAGCCCCCGAACGGCCAGTGGGAACGGACCCCCTCGACGGCGACGAAGAACGCCGCCGCGCCCACGATGCTGCGCCAGTTCCAGGCTCCCTTGCCCCAGCGCAGCAAACTGCGAGCCCCAAGACCAAAAATCAAGGCGTAGAGCGCCTGCACGATGGCAAGCGCGATCCAGGCCGAAGCACCGACGAACTCCCCGATCCAGGGCAGCAGAAAACCAAACGTCGCCAGCGAATTGAGGAAGGCAAGCGACACTGCATGCCGCTGCGTCAGAACGCCAAAGAAAAGCGCATAGCCCAACGGGGCGGCCCACCACAGCCCGGTGGGCTCGTAGGACGCGAAGACCATGAAGCCCGCAAACAGGGCTCCCACCACCCGCCACGGCGAGGGAAGTTTAGCGAGCCACTGCTTCATCGGGCGCTAGTGGTCCCAGCAGGGCCCTCATCACCGAACTCCTCGCTGCGGTGGTCAATGACCTCTCCCCAGCCTGGAATGTTGCGCACCTGTGGATCGCTGGCGCGGGAGGACACGATGAAAGACTCTCCACCCAGCCGGGTGATCTTCGCACGCAAAGCGGTACCCATGGAACGTCGAGCGATCGAGCGGGTCGGCGGGAGCATAAACAGAATGCCCACGACCCCCGTCACCACGCCCGGCAGGGCTACCAGTAGGGCGCCGAATGCAGACAGCGCTGCATCACCGGTCAACTTTCCTGGCGACCTGCGGTCCCGAAGCACGCGAACCGTCAGCACACGCATCTGCCAGGCGGCGATGGCGACACCGAGGATGAACAGCCCCAGGTACAGCAGGATCGTCCAGCCGAAGCCGAGCCACTTGCCCAGCAGAACAAAGGCCAACAGCTCCACGACCACGTAGAGGAAGAAGCTCCTGCGCATAAGTTTTCTGTGTCCTCCTAAAAACAATCACCTGCACCAGCGACATGCGGTACCTGATAGGACCAACACCGCGGTGGTGCTAGAGATTCCATCGTAGTCCCGGCGGAAGCAAAAGCGCGCTAACGCGGCGCGAGCCGCCACAGCCAACGCGGCACCAGCGGCATCACCACAGCCAGCACGCGGAGCTTCCCCGGGATCCACACGTCGTCGCGGTTGCCTTCCAGGGCCTCCACGGTCGCCTTCGCAACCACGTCAGGGGTCGAAGACATCGGTGCAGGATCCATCCCCTCGGTCATCCGGCCGATGACGAAGCCGGGGCGCACGACCATCAGCCGCACCCCGCTGCCCCGCAGGGCGTCCTGCATCCCCTGGGCGAACCCATCCAGGCCGGCCTTCGCCGAACCGTAGACGTAGTTCGGGCGGCGCACCCGGGCACCGGCGATCGAGGAATACGCCACCAGCGTGCCCGTGCCGCGGCGCTTCATCCGCTGGGATAGTTCCGTGAGCAGCACGGCCTGCGCGGTGAAGTCGGTGTGCAGCACCCGGTAGACCTCAGCACCGTCCACCTCCGCGAGCTGCTGATCACCCAGTACCCCGAACATGGCGAAGGCTGTGTCGATCGGTCCGCACGCCGCCTCCATCTCATCGATCAGGCCGCTGTGGCTCGCGGTATCTGCTGCGTCGAAGAAGTAGGTCTCCACCTGCCGTGCGCCCAAGCCTCGTAGCTCCTCGGCCAGGGTATCCAGCGCTTCAGGCCGGCGTCCTGCCAAAAGGAAGGACTGCCCCGGTGCCAGCAGGCGCGCGATGTGCTCGCCGATCTCGCTGGTGGCGCCGAAAATGGCGATATTAGACATCGATAGCCACAACCCCTCGTTGCATCGCGTCCACGGCCTTACGCGCGGACTTCCTCACGTCGTTGGAATAACCGGTCATCTTGATCTGATCCAGCAGGTCCTTCACCCGACCACAGGCGCGGACGAAGTCGCCCGGGGTCAGCACCGCCCCCGAGGCCTCCGCGGCCTGCAGGCAGTACTCCAGCGGTGCCCCGGCCACCCACTGGTGCACAGCCGTGGCGAAGCCCAGCTGGGGCCCCCGGGTGGCGGTCAGGCGGTGGCGTTCCTCGTCGCTGACCAGCTCCTTGTACACGCGCAGCGTGTGAGCCACCGCCTCCTCCAGCGCATCGGTCGGAAGCTGGGTGCGCACGGTGGACTCTCGACGGTTCTCAAACACGCAGGCACTCACCGCAGCGGCCAGCTCGGCCGGATCGAGATCATCCCACAGCCCGCGGCGGAGGCATTGGGCCACCAGGAGATCGGATTCATGGTGAATCCGGGCCAGCTTCTCACCTTCTTCGGTGACCTTTGCCGCCGGCGTACCGCCCTCGGCAGTCCAGGTTTCCACGTAACCCAGCTCCTCGAGCAGCGCGATAATCCGGTCGAAGGTGGCGGTCAGCGAGTCCCCAGGCTGCTCGGACTCTTGCTTCTGATACTCCCAACGCCGACCGGCCTTCAACACCGACTGCGCCTTCTTCGCCAGCTCCTCGCGCTCTGCCCAGGAATGCACCGGGTGGACATGGAGCTGATTGCGCAGATCCGCAGCCTTCTTGGAGCCGCCGCGGGCATGTGGGCGGATCTTCTTCGGCTTATCCAGGTGCATCCGACGCAGCTGGGAAGCCACAGCCCGAGCGTGGCGCTTCGGCGCGCGTTCCACGCCTCGGTGAATCCGCATGTGCCCGATGACCACCGGGGTGTTACGGAACATGTCGGCGGCGACGCGCTCCACCCAGCCGTCGTCGAGAACCAAGGTGGGGCGCGGATTGCGGCCTGAATCAGAACGGATGACCACGGCCGTCGCCGGGTTCTTGCCTGTCGGGAGGGCGAGCACATCGCCGACGTTGATCGAGCGCAGCAGGTGCTCGACCTCCTGCTGGCGCTCGAGGGCAGCATCCCGCTTGGCCTGCCGCTCCTCGTGGGAGAGCGTGCGCCGCAGCTCGGCGTAATCCAAGACCTGCTCGGTGAGCTCGGCTGCGTCTTCCCGCTGTGCCGCCTCGGCGCGACCCACCAGGGCCTCCAACTCTGCGCGCTCCCGGTCGAAGTCCTGACGCCGCAGTTCGACAGCGTGCGCGCGTTCCACGATCGTGTCATTGGCCTGGTACTGGGCGAAGGAACGCTCCAGGATCCGGTGCGCCTCCGCCCAGCCCTTCGTGGCGATGAGGTTGACCGCCATGTTGTAGCCCGGCCGGAACGTCGAATCCAGCGGATAGGTCCGGGCCGAGGCAAGCGCAGCCACCGCATAGGGGTCGACCTGGGGGCTCCACAGCACCACGGCATTGCCCACCGTGTCGATACCGCGGCGCCCCGCACGACCCGTCAGCTGCGTGTACTGGCCCGGGGTCAGCTCCGCGTGAGCCTCCCCGTTAAACTTCGTCATCTTCTCCAGCACCACCGTGCGGGCGGGCATGTTGATTCCCAGCGCCAGCGTCTCGGTGGCGAAGCAGACCTTCAGCAGCCCACGGCTAAACAGCTTCTCCACGATGTGCCGGAACGCCGGCAGCATCCCGGCGTGGTGAGCCCCGATTCCCCGCATCAGCGCCCGGCGCCACTGGCGGAAACCCAGCATGTGCAGATCCGCCGGCTCCAGCCCTGCAACGCCCTCGTCGATGATCTCGCCGATCTCCCGGGCCTCGTCGGGCGTGGTGAGCTCCACCTTCCGGATCAGCAGCTGCTGCACCGCCTTATCGCAGCCGATGCGAGAGAAGATGAAGTAGATCGCCGGCAGCATCTTCGCCTGCTCCAGGTGGCGCACCACGTCCTCGCGGCGGGGCCCACGCTGATTGCCATAGGCCTCCGCCTTGCCCACCGCCGAGAGCAGGGAGCGATTGATCGCGCCGGGGTGATTCTCCCCCGCCAGGTGCTCGGCGTTCTTGCTGAACAGCCGCATGATCTTCGAGCCGACCATCATGTACTGGGTCAGCGGAACGGGGCGCTTGTCGGTGACGATGACGTCCATCTCACCGCGTAGCGTGCGCAGCCAGCCGCCGAATTCTTCCACGTTGGAGACCGTCGCCGACAGCGATACCAGGGTCACGCTGTGGTCCAGGTTGAGGATCGTCTCCTCCCACACCGGTCCGCGCCACCGGTCGGCCAGGAAGTGGACCTCATCCATCACCACATGGGTGAGGCTGGCCAGACGGTCCGAGTCCGCGTAGATCATGTTGCGCAGGACCTCGGTGGTCATGACGACGATCGGCGCGTCCGGGTTGAGGGTGACATCGCCGGTGAGCAGTCCGACGTTCTCCTCCCCGTAGCTGGCGCACAGGTCGTGGTACTTCTGATTGCTCAGCGCCTTGATGGGCGTGGTGTAGAAGCAGGCCCCACCACCGTGGAAGGCCATGTAAACCGCGAATTCGCCGACGATCGTCTTTCCGGCGCCGGTCGGTGCTCCCACGAGCACTCCCCTGCCCTCGGCGATCGCAGCGGCTGCGTCGAGCTGGAATTCATCGAGTTCGAAGTCGTATTCCTTCCGGAACTCTTCGACCAGCGTGGGGTAGTTTTTTGCGTTGCACGTAGCGCTGTTAGCCATATGTGTACCGAGTCTATCCGCTCGCTGTTGCTCACGCGTTTCAGGACCTCGGTTCGGGCAGGCACCCACGCCCCGGCCCGCTGCCCATCGAGGGCGAGGTGGGGCTTAGATGTCCTCGTCGAAGATCTCGGCGTAGTTGAACGAGTTCCGCCGGCCCATGCCCGGGTCTGCCGGACCCTGACCCGCGATACCCTGGGACGCCTTGATCGGCTCGGCCCGTTCGACAGCCTCCGCTGGCGCGACCGCACCGGAAGGGCGAATGTCGGAACCAGGGGCGTCGGCCTCACGAGCCTGCCGCTTATCCCGACGCTTGTCGTTGAAGCGGATGATCACGTAGGTGATCTCCATCATCAGGGTCAGCGCGCAGCCGAGCGCCAGCATGGAGAACGGGTCAGCCGGAGTCACGAAGGCCGCGAAAGCGAAGAGACCGACGATGATATAGCGGCGCTTCGTCTTGATGCTGTCGTAGCGCAGCAGCCCCGCAAAGCTCAGCAGCACCGTGAACAGCGGCAGCTCGAAGCTCACACCGAAGACGAGTAGGAGGATGAGGACGAAGCTGAAATACTCGCTGCCCTTGAGCGCGGTGATCTGGGCCTCGTCGCCGACCGTGAGAAGGAAGTGCAGACCGTGGTGCAGGACCAGGTAGGCCAGTGCGGCGCCGAAGAAGAAAAACAGGGTCGCAACGAGTGAGACCGAGACCGCCCAGCGGCGTTCATTCTTCTTCAGCCCTGGGGTGATGAAGCCCCAGATCTGGCCAATCCACACGGGTGCGGAGAGCACGATGCCAGCGATGAAACCGACCTTCAATCGCAGCAGGAACATCTCGAAGGGGCCCGTGGCCAGCAGCCGGCACTCCCCGGTCGCGGCGCCGAAGCGCACCTCGGAAGGAAGTTTGCAGTAGGGCTCGCGGAGGATTTCGCCCAGGCTACGCAGCGGGCCCACGTTGGTGCCGTACCAGAGGTAGCCCAAGATCGTGCCGATCAGGATGGCGATGACCGCGATAATGAGGCGGCGGCGCAGCTCCTGAATATGCTCGACGATGCTCATCGAGCCATCGGTTGGTCGCTGATTGGCACGGCGAAAAGCCCGGTGGCGGGGCCGCCGGGCTGGGCGTGCTGCCTGAGGGGTATTACTCATGCGGGGAAACGAAAACGCGCCGGAAGATGGGCGCGAATTCTTTAGCTAGTTGCTGTTCTGGTTCTGCTGCTGTGCTGGATTAACCTGCTGCGCTGGATTCGGCTGCGGCGCGCGCTGCTGCTCGATGGCCTGCGCCTCGTTCTGCTCTGGGTTATCGGTGCGCATCTCGTCCATCTCGGACTTGAAGATACGCATCGAACGGCCAAGGGAACGGGCGGCATTCGGCAGGCGAGATGCGCCGAACACGAGAAGGACAACCAGCAACAGGATGAGGATGTGGCTACCAGAGAGCATGAAGGTTTTTGCCTTTCAGAACCTGCGTTAAAAATCTCAGCCTTCAGCTTACATCGGGGAAACGGTCCCGATAAAGCCCCAGCCCCGCTTCCGCGCGTCGCGCGACGCGTCCGGCGAGGTCTGGGCTCGAGAGTTCCGCGACCTGCCCGGCGTGGGCGATCAGGAAGCGCTCCAACCACGCGCCGGTGTCCGGCATCGTCACCGCGATGCTCCGAGCCTCGGGGGTGGTGGACGCGGAGTTGGATTCGGCGCGGGCGTCCTCGCTCACGTCTCCATCGTCGGCGTCGGCGTCCTGCCACAGCGGGAAGTACTCCAGCATCCACAGCGCGGAGTTGGACAGTCGGAAGTGGGCCCACTCGGTGGCCGCACCGAAGTCGAAGGGATCGGTGGCATCGACCTCGGAGGGCAATCCTGCTGGCGCGCTCGCTTCCTCCCCGAGCGTGATCTCGCTCATGCGGGATACCCGGAAGTTCTTCGGGGCCTCGTGCACCACACCCGCGTCATCGAGGCTGCGCGCCAGAAGATAGGCGTTGCCCTCGATCATGCGGATCGCATCGGGCACCAGCCTGCGCTTACTGCGCTGATCCCTGCTGAGGGTGAGGTACTCGCAGTCCACGAGGCGACGCTCCGCAAGTGCGCTGCGCAGCAGGCCCAGCGTGGCCTCTACGGGATCCTCGGGGGCGTGAGCCTGTGGCGGTGTCGGTGTTTCCTGGTGCTCCGCGGTGAGGGCGCTGTCTTGCGAGGGATCGGCGCCTGTTTCCGTCGCAGGCTGGTTGGGCGTGCCCTGTGTTCCCTGCAGCAGACCTTGGAGCTTGACGGTCACCGAGTCCACGGCCTCCCGCTGCTCGGCGGGGATGGTGTCCCGGACCGCCTCCAGGTTCAACAGCAAGGCACCGGCCTCAACGGTGCTGAGCCGCACCGGGCCGTCCAACCCGGCGGTGAACTGCGCCTCCGCGGTGGTGCGGTCCATCGCAATCTCAACGAGCGAGCCCGGGTAGTAGCCCGGCAGCCCACACATGCTCAGCTGCTTCAGCTCGTGCTGGATTTGGACCACGCTGAGTCCCAGGTCGCGGGAGGCCCGCATGAAGGAACCACGCGGGTTCGCCTGGAACCAGGCCAGCACCGAGAGCGTCTGGGCGAACTGCTGGGCGACCAGGTTTGCCGGCGGTGCCGTGACCTCGGTTGGTCCATCTTCGTCGACGGCCTGATTGGGATCGTCTGAATCCGTGACCTCCGGCTCGTGCTCGGCCCTCGCTGACGTGCCCTCCAAGGCCCCGGGAGAAGTGTTTGTAGCCTCGCCTGCTGAAGGGCGTTCCTGGGCGCCCAACCGCTGGGCGCGTTGCAGAAGGTCGACGACGTCACCGACCAGCTGCTGTGGCTCCAGCAGCACCGCGTCCGGGGCGTAGCTCGCCGCAGTTTGCACCAGCCAATCGCGATCCACCGGACCAACCGTGCCGATCTTGCCCTCGGGGGTGTCGCGGAGGTCGTGGGCCAGGTCCTGAAGCTGGATTGCCCCCTCCCCCGTGAACAACACGCTGGCTGTGACCTTCGTCTGGTGGCCTTCAAGGCCGCGACGGATCAACTCGCCGGCCGGCACTGGCTGCCCGGTGGCTGGATCGGTGGGCGCCGGGTGTTCGATGAACTGCGCCTCCGCGCGCACATCGGAGAGCCTGGCGAGCCGGAAGGTGCGCTGAGCTCCCCGGTCCACGTCGAAACCGGTGACGTAGAGCCTGCCCTCGACCCCGGCGACCGCCCACGGATCCAGCGTGCGTTGCTCCGGCTCGACCAAGTAGGCCGGGTAGTACCAGAAGGTCATCCGCAGCCCGCGCTGGGTGGCGCGAAAAATAGCGTCGACGCTACTCGGATCCAGCTCCACCATGTCGGGAACGGGCTGAACCACGGCGGAGTCATCGATCCGGCTAAGTCCCGCACCCGCGAGCTTCAGCTGTGCCTGTGCCGTCGGACCCGCCATCGCGGAGTCCACCGGTTGGCGTGCCCACTGCGTGGCGGTCGCCAATACCTGTAGCTCGGCATCCGAGAGGGCCAGGTCCGGGAGAAAGACCTGCTCGGGGCGCAGCAGCCAGTAGTCCTGGCCCTCCCGGTTTTCGTGGCTCAACTGGATCCCCAGCTGGCGCAGCGTTTCCCGGTCCCGGTGGAACACGCGCTCCCGGGACTTAAGCTGCCCGGAGTAGCCTGCGATATTTTTCACGACCCAGGCGGTCGGGCGCGGGCTGGGGGCGTTCAGTAGGCCGATGACCAGGTTGAATAGCCGACTCGCGCCCTGCTGCCAGGTCACCTTCACTGGGCGGTTGCGGGACCCGGCGCTGCCTGGCTTCTGTGGAGGCACCATCGGCGATTAACCTCGCGCGGTCGCGCCGGTGCCACCGAGATCCGCCATGCTGGCGATCATCTCGTCCACCTGCGGATCCGTGGCCGCGAACGGGTTCGGGAGCGCGACCTCGCTGCCGAATTCGCCGTTGATCTTCAACCGCATCCAGTCCACGGTCGTGGCACAGCCGTGCTCCCGTGCAGCGGTGAGGAACCTCCCACGCAGGGCCGCGCGCGTCGTCGCCGGCGCCTGATCCATTGCCTCGCGGATCTGTTCCTCACCGAGAATCGACGCGGCCTGCCCGCGACGCTTGAGCACGTTGAACAGCCCACGGGCGGGGTGAATATCGTGATAGCGCAGGTCAATCTGCGCCAACCGCGGATCGGTCATCTCCAACCCATGGCGGGAGGCCATGCCGTCCAGCAGCTTCTTCTTGATCACCCAGTCGATCTCGGTGTCCACCGGCGAGAAGTCCCCGGTCTCGAAGCAGTCCAGGACGCGGCCCCACAGCTCGACGACCGGAGCCAGCTGTTCGCGCGGGGTACCCAGCCAACGCCCATCGACACACTCTGGCTCCGGGCGGTGCTCCAGCCAGTGCACTGCGGCGGCGTGGAAAGTGCGCTGAATCTCCAGCGGGGTGGCGGTTTCGCCGCTGCGCAGCTTCACCTCGGTGAGCCCCGTGAAGTCTCGGGCGATATCCCGAATCGCGCGGATTTCATTGGCCAACTCGTAGTTCGGCAGCTCCGCACCCGCCTCGATCATCTCGAGGACCAGCAGCGCGGAACCGATCTTCAGTGCGGTGGTGGTCTCGGACATGTTCGAGTCCCCCACGATCACGTGCAGGCGGCGGTACTTCGACGAGTCCGCGTGCGGCTCATCGCGGGTATTGATGATCGGCCGGGAACGGGTGGTGGCACTCGAGATGCCCTCCCACATGTAGTCCGCCCGCTGGCTCATCATGAACCCGGCCTCGAAGTTCTCGTTCGGGGCGCCCGGGCTTGGGATTGTGAGCTTGCCAGCCCCGCAGATCAGCTGGCGGGTCACCAGGAACGGCAGCAGCTGAGAGGACAGGTGCTTGAGCAGCACGTTGCGGCTGATCAGGTAGTTCTCGTGGCAGCCATAGGAGTTGCCCATCGAGTCAGTGTTGTTTTTCAGCAGGAAGACGTTCCCGCCGATACCGTTGCTGGCTAGTTCTTCCTCTGCGCGGCTGGCCAGCTGCTGGACAAGCTCGTCGCCTGCGCGATCGTAGGCGAGCAGCTGGTGGAGACTATCGCACTCCGCAGTGGCAATCTCCGGGTGGGCGCCCACGTCCAGGTACAGTCGCGAAGCGTTCTCGGTGAAGATATTGGAGCTGCGATACTTCTCCACGATGGGAGAAAACAGCAGACGGGAGACCTCATCGGGGCCCAGGCGGCGCGTGCCGTCGAGGACATTCGTGATGCCGTACTCAGTCTCCAGCCCCATGATGCGGCGGACATAGACGGGGTTGTCTGCCGTACCCTGTTGCTCCGCTGGCGTCTCTTCTCCGGTCACTGGGCTCACTGTCCGCCCTTCTGGACGTAGGAGCGGACGAATTCCTCGGCGTTGGTCTCCAGCAGCCCGTCGATCTCGTCCAACAGGTCATCCGTCCCGGTGACGTTGACCTGCTGGGTTCCCGAACCCTGCTGCGGGGCGTCGTTGTTCTCGGCGTCGTCGCCGCCCCCACCGCCGAAGACCTGCTGCTGAGCGTTTGCCATGCCTATCTCCTCAAACGTTGATTAGTTGAACTTCACATTACCTGGGCTCTCGGGATGGATCGGCGCTAGCCCACACCCATTACGCGCTCCGGCATCGCGGCAATCAGCGCTGCCGCCACCTCGTCGAAGTCTGGTGCCTGGCCCACCGCGGCCTCCGCGAGATCCTCGAGCACGGTGCCAGCAAAGCTGTCGGCTGTGGCCTGCAAGGGCTCAGGCAGCCCCACGCGCATCGCTGGGCGCCCCTCGTACGAGTGATCGAGGACAACGCTGTCCCAGTTCGCGGCGAGGATCTTGGGCGCGTAGTGCTTCACCAGCACGCCGCGTAGCCAGGCCCTAGTGCCCCGGGGTGAGGTGTCTACGGCCGTTGCGATCTCAGTGTCGTCGACCAGCGTGCGCATCTTCCCGCGCGCGACGAGCGCGTGGTACAGCCCACGGGCCGGGTCGATGTCGTGGTACTGGATATCGATCAGCGCCATCCGCGGATCCGACCACTCCAGGTTCCGAGCACGGTAGCCGCGCAGCAGCGCGTACTTCGCCGTCCAGTCCAGCCGGTCGGCGGTGCGCAGCGGGTCGGTGGCAAGGTCGTCCAGGATCTCCTCCCACAGCGCCAGCACTCGCTGCTCGTCGGTGGTGAGCTTTCCTGCCGGTTCGAGGGCGGCGATGACCTTCTCGCGGATCCTGCGCTGCAGCTCGATCGCGGTGGCGGTGGTGTTTCCGTAGAGCCGCAGCGGGGCCTGCAACTCCAGATCGCGGGAGACCCGGCGGACATCCTCAACCGGATCGATGAGAACGATGTCGCTGAAATCGGCCCCCGCCTCAACTGCCTTGAGCACCAGCGCGGTGGTGCCGAAGCGCAGGTAGGTCGCGAACTGGCTCAAGTTCGCGTCACCGATGATCACATGGAGGCGGCGCCAATCATCCGCGGTGGCGTGGGGCTCGTCGCGGGTATTGACGATTCCGCGGTTCAGGGTGGTCTCCAGGGAGACTTCCGTCTCGATGTAATCGGCGCGCTGGGAGATCTGGAAGCCGGGCTGCTCCCCTGCCTGCCCGAGCCCCACGCGACCCGCGCCCGCGTAGATCTGGCGGGTCACGAAGTGCGGGATCAGCGCCTGGTGCACGTCCTCGACATTGAGGCTGCGCGGGTAGAGGTAATTCTCGTGGGCGCCATAGGACGCGCCCTTGCCGTCCACGTTGTTCTTGTAGATCTTCAACTCCGGCTGGCCCTCGACCTGCCCTGCTGCCTGGGCGGCCGCGTGCATGACCCGGTCGCCGGCCTGATCCCAGACCACCAGGTCATAGGCGCAGGTGACCTCAGGCGAGGAGTACTCCGGGTGGGCGTGGTCCACGTAGAAACGCGCACCCGCCGGGGTGATGACGTTGGCGATGCCCACCGCGTTCGGGTCGTAGCTGGGGGCCGCGCCGGAACGGTAGCGGCGCAGGTCGAAGCCACGGGCGTCGCGCAGCGGAGACTCGGAGTCATAATCCCAGCGGGTCCGGCGGTTGACTCCCTGCCCGGATACCTCCGCATAGGCGACGACCGCCTGCGTGCTCGTGTACACGGGGCTGGCCTCTGGGGCGTCGACGGCGACGATGCCGAACTCCGTCTCGGAGCCGAGCACGTAGCCGGTGGCCTCGTTATCCTTCTGCGCGTTCACCAGGGTTCTTCCTTCCAGGAGTCGAAAAGTGTTGTCTCGTCGGGCCTAGTCCGCCAGGGTGATGTCCACGACCCGGCCGGTGGCGTGCCCGGAGATGCGAGCCCATTCCGTGGGGTTGGTGGTATCCGGCAGGTTCTCGCTGTCGTTGATCTCCGCCGTGATGGCATCGAGGACGTCCGCGGTGTTCAGTCCGCCCTCAGCGGCGGCGTCTCTGGTGGACGCGGCTTGCGAAAGGGCACGCTTGATCGCGAAGGTCTTTGCTCGGTCGACGATATTGGCCAGCATCGCGCCGGAGACGAAGTCCGCCCAGTACAGGTCCTTGGTCTGGCCATCCGCCAGGTGGAGAGTCACGTAGCGGTGTGCGGCATCCCGGCGGAAGAGTTCCTCAGCGATGGCGCGGCACAGCGCAGCCGCGGCCTCCTCCTTGCCGCCGTGCTCCGCCACCAGGTCCGCGGCCAGCGGGAGGGAGCCGTCGATGTGTTTGGACAGGATGTCCAGGGCGGCCTCCTGGTCGGGGCGGTCCACCCGGATCTTCACGTCCAGGCGGCCCGGGCGCAGGATGGCGGGGTCGATGAGTTCCTCACGGTTCGACGCGCCGATGACGATGACGTTATCCAGCCCCTCCACGCCGTCTAGTTCGGAGAGCAGCTGCGGGACGACGGTGGACTCCATGTCCGAGGACACGCCGGTGCCACGGGTGCGGAAGATGGCTTCCATCTCGTCGAAGAAGACGATCACCGGCTTACCGGCGTGGGCGATCTTTCGGGCGCGCTCGAAGATCTGCCGGATCTGACGTTCCGTCTCACCAACAAATTTATTCAGCAGCTCCGGGCCCTTGACGTTGAGGAAGTAGGAATCCGCGAAGCGGGACGCCTTGTCGCTGGAGCCCATGGACTTGGACAGCGAGTTGGCCACAGCCTTGGCGATGAGCGTCTTGCCGTTACCGGGAGGGCCGTAGAGCAGCACGCCCTTCGGCGGGCGTAGCCCGTAGTGGCGGTAGATCTCCGGGTGGAGGAAGGGTAGCTCCACCGCGTCCCGAATTTGTTCGATCTGATTGCTCAGGCCCCCGATGTTTTCATAGCTGACGTCTGGGACCTCCTCCAGCACCAGTGAGCTGACCTCGGCCCGGGGAACCATGTGGAAGGCCCAGCCACTGCGGCGGTCGACGACCACGCTATCGCCGGTGGTGAGCTCCCGGTTCGTGATCAGGGACTGCAGCGGTCGGGCTGCCTTGACGATCGCCTCCTCCCCCAGCTTGTCCGCGACGATCAGCCGGTCGCCGACGACCTCGACGACCGCGGCAACGTCGCCGGAATCAGCGAAACCGGTGACCTCCACCACCTGCAGGTTCTCCCCCAGCCGCACCGTCGCCCCAGGCTGCAGATCCATCCGATCCAGCAGCGGGGAGACAGCCAAACGCATGTGGCGGTTCGAGGTGAAGACCTCCGCGGTTTTCCCCGTCCCGTTGAGCTGCAGCAGCGTGCCGTAGGTGCTCGGCGGCTCCGCCATATCCGCCAGGCGCGAATTGATCTCAGCCAGCTTCTCGCGGGATGCCTTCAGCGCCTCGGTGAGCTTCTCGTTCTGAGCCCCCAACCGATGATTGGCCAGCCGCAATTCGCGGGCGGTGGGCGAAGGCTGATCGGAAGGATTCTGCGCAGTCATGCCATCAATCCTACTGAAGCCCCCGCGACCCAAAACCCGCCGGTAGGCCTAGCGGAGCGGCCACCGGGAAACGCGCCCCGGTAGCCGTGCCCGGAGCGCTCTAACGACGCGCCCGGCGTTGCGGTCGCGGGGCGGTCACCCCGTCAGCCAGGCGGCGGGCCCAGACGAGGAACGCGGTATGCGCGTTCATGCGGTGTTCCGGTCGGGTTGCCAGGCCCTCCACCTTCCACTCGCGCACCAGCGACTCCCAGGCGCGCGGCTCGGTGAAGCACCCAAGTTCCCGGATGCCCTCCATCACCTTCATCAACTGCGGGACGGTAGCCACGTAGGTCATGAACACCCCGCCCGGAACCAGGACGTCCCGCACCGTCTCCAGAACCTCCCACGGCTCCAGCATGTCCAGCAGAACGCGGTCGACCTCGCCCACAGTCTCGCGAGTGGCCTCCTTGACGTCGCCCAGGCGAACGTCCCAATTCTTCGGTTCCCCACCCATGATGTTGTGGACGTTGCTCACCGCGTAGTCCAGGTGGTCCTGACGGACCTCGTAGCTGATGACCTTTCCGTGCTCACCGACCGCGCGTAGCAGCCAGCTGGACATCGCGCCGGAACCGGCGCCTGCTTCGAGCACCGTCGCGCCGGGGAAGATATCCCCTTCCACCAGGATCTGCGCTGCATCCTTGGGGTAGATCACCGCTGCGCCACGGGGCATGGAAAGCACCTGGTCGACCAGAAGGTGACGGAAGCAGAGGTATTCCCCGCCCACGCTGGACTCCACGACGGTGCCCTCGTCCGCACCGATGATGTCGTCGTGACGAATCTCGCCCTTATGGGTGAAAAAACTCTCCCCCGGAGTCAGGGTGATGCTGAAGTGTCGCCGCTTCGCGTCGGTCAGCTGGACGCGGTCTCCGGCGGTAAAAGGTCCGGTATATGCCATAGGAAAACCCTAACCTACTAGACTCTCAAATCACTATGATGGAATCGCGTCCCGGGGAACGGGTGCTGGCAGGGGTATTCGCCTTCATTGCCGGCTTTATCGACTCGGTGGGTTTTCTCTACCTGGGCGGGGTGTTCCTCTCTTTCATGTCGGGCAACACCACCCGCTCCGCCACCGCCATCGTCGACGGCAACTGGGACATGGTGAAAGTGGCCGGTGGCTGCATCCTCTTCTTCCTGCTCGGCGTGATCAACGGGGCGTTCACGAAACGCATCGTGGTGCGAGCCTTGGATGAAACCCGCGGTCGGGAATTCGTCCTCGTCAACGTCAGCTTCTGGTTCATCCTCTCCAGCGTCCTGATCGAGCTGGAGCACCACGGAGCGGCCATCATCGCCCTGTCCATCGGGGTGGGTACCATGAACAGCATCTTTGAGCGCAACGGCGAGGTCGCGATCCCGCTGACGTATATGACGGGCACGTTGGTGCGCACGGGGCAGCGTTTCGTCGACGCGTTCTTCGACGGCCGTCACCTCGTCTGGATCCTCAACCTCTCGCTGTGGCTGAGCCTGTCCGTTGGGGCGATCGCTGGCGCCGTGGCCTATCACATGCTGGGAATCCACGCTATCGAGCTGCTGACGTTGATCACCCTGGTGACTGTGGCGATCAACCAGCTGGTTCGCGAGCATCGCCGCCGCGCCGGCCTGCCGCTGTAGCCCAACCCAACCGCGCTGCGCAGTCCATCTGTGTTGACCCGACACCCCGAGAACTAAGCAGAAGGAGAAGCTGTGTCTACCCCATCCGAGAAACCCCAGCCGAAGGTCTCCCTCGACCGGTTGGCGCTCTCCCCTTCCCGCGCCGGGGATTATCAGCAGTGTCCGCTGCTCTACCGCTTCCGCAGTATCGATAAGCTGCCGGAACCCAAGACGATCGCGCAGGTGAAGGGAACCCTCGTGCACGCGGTGCTCGAGGAGCTCCACGCCCTGCCGAGGGAGCAACGCACTTACCCGGTTGCGGTGAAGATGCTGAAGCCCGCGTGGGCAAAGATGGTGGACAAGGACGCCGACCTGAACGAACTCGTCCCGGATGAGCAGCTCTATGACTTCCTCGTCGAGGCTCGCTTACTGGTTAAGGGGTATTTCCAGATGGAGAACCCCCAGGGCTTCGACGCCCACGAGGTCGAGGAATTCGTCGAAGCCACCCTGCCCAATGGGGTTCCCGTCCGCGGATTCATCGACCGGGTGGACGTCGCCGCGAACGGCCAGGTACGCGTCGTCGACTACAAGACTGGAAAGAAGCCGCCACCGCGCTTCGCCGCCCAGGCGCTGTTCCAGATGAAGTTCTACGCGCTGGTCTACTGGCGGCTGTACGACCTGATCCCGGCCCAGCTTCGGCTGATGTACCTGAAGGTGGCCGATGACCTGGTACTACAGCCCACCCCCGCTGAACTGCAGTACTTCGAGCGCGACCTGCGCGAGCTCTGGGACAGCATCCTCGCTGATATCCATAGCGGGGACTTTCAGCCGAAGACCTCCAAGCTCTGCGACTGGTGCGCCTTCCAGGAACTCTGCCCCGCCTTCGGCGGCACGCCCCCGGAGTACCCGGGGGTCCGCTAGCGCCTACTCGTAGCGGCGACCCCGGTACATCGGGTTGAGCAGGTTTTCCGTGCTCAGCACCTCGTTAAGAGTGTCCTCGTCGAGCAGCTCCTTTTCCAGGACGAGCTCGCGCACGGACTTTCCGGTTGCCGCGGCCTCCTTGCCGATCAGGTCACCATTGTGGTGGCCGATCAGCGGGTTGAGGTAGGTGATGATGCCGATCGAGTTCTCGACGTAGTTGCGGCAGACGTCCTCGTTGGCAGTGATGTCCACGACGCACAGCGTGCGCAGCGTGGTGCAGGCGCGCGCCATAAAGCGGATGGATTCGAAGGCGCACTGCGCGATGACCGGCTCCATGACGTTGAGCTGGAGCTGGCCGGCCTCCGCTGCCATGGAGACGGTGACGTCGTTGCCGAAGACCTTGAAGCAGATCTGGTTGACGACCTCCGGGATCACCGGGTTGACCTTCGCCGGCATGATCGAGGAGCCCGCCTGGCGCGGTGGGATGTTGATCTCCCCCAGGCCAGCGCGCGGGCC
The DNA here is from genome assembly GCF_030217065.1 of Corynebacterium sp. UMB4614. Classification (NCBI taxonomy): domain Bacteria; kingdom Bacillati; phylum Actinomycetota; class Actinomycetes; order Mycobacteriales; family Corynebacteriaceae; genus Corynebacterium; species Corynebacterium sp. UMB4614. The sequence continues at coordinate 8,682 of NZ_JASONC010000016.1, read as the reverse complement.
GGAGGACAGCAGACGCAGGTCATTACAGATCTTCGACAGCTTCATCGCGGTGCGTTTCACCGCCGCGTGGGTATTGACGAACGCGCCGGTGTCACTCGTCGCCTCCACCAGGTCGTACGCGGAGGTGATGTCCAGGCCCGTGATCTCCCGCAGGGCCTCGATGGCCGCCTCGCGGTAACCCGGGGGCGTATTCACACCGGTGCCAATCGCGGTGCCACCCAGGTTGACCTGGCGCAGCAGGGACTGCGCGTGCCTGAGCTGCGCGGACTCCTCGGCGATGTTGTTCGCGAAGGCGCGGAACTCCTGGCCCAGGGACATCGGGACGGCGTCCTGCAGCTGGGTTCGGCCCATCTTGATGATGTGGTCGAACTCCTGGGCCTTAGCGAACAGCGCGCGCTCCAGTGCAGCAAGATGCTTGAGCAGTTCGTCGATGTCGAAGTGCAGCCCCAGGCGCAGCCCGGTTGGGAAGGCGTCGTTGGTGGACTGGGACATGTTGACGTCATCGTTCGGGCTGATGATGTCGTAGCGGCCCTTCGGGTACCCGAGGTGCTCCAGCGCGAGGTTCGCGATGACCTCGTTGGTGTTCATGTTTTGGGACGTCCCTGCCCCGCCCTGGAAAACGTCGATGGGGAACTGATCCATCGCGCGGTGTTCCTCGAGCACCGCATCGCAGGCCGCGACGATCGCCTCGCCCTTGTCGATGGGCAGCGCCTTGACCCGCATGTTGGCCATCGCGGCGGCCTTCTTCACCATCACCATGCCGCGGATGAGCTCCGGTATGTGATTGATGTTCGTGCGGGAGATCTGGAAGTTATCCACAGCTCGGAGGGTGTGGATTCCGTAGTAGGCGTCTGCCGGAACCTTCATCGTGCCCAGCAGGTCTTCCTCCAGGCGGTAGTGCGCGCCGCTGCGGGCTTCCAGGGAGGAGGATTCGGCTGAGGTGATAATGTCCGTCGAGCTCAGGACGTGCCCGTCGCTGGAGCTCTGGGAGTTCGGGGACGGCTTGGGACGGTGTGCCATGTGAAACTGCCACCTAAACTTTCGCGTCAATCGCCACAGGCGTTAAGGGGTGTTGGGAGCCGTACTAATGTCCCGGTGCGGCGGAGCATGGGATGCTCTCGCTGCCCGTGCCGGTACGGGTGTACTTAAAGAGTGTAGAAGAAACGGCGCGCGGCAGGCGCGGGGCTATCTCCCCTGGGGTAGCCGTGGAAGAAAAACCGGGCCGCCACGACGGCGACCCCGTTGAGGGATAAGGCGAATCCGCTAGATCCGGGCGATGCGGATATCCGTGGCGAGGATCGCCTCCGCTCCCAAGGCGGATAGCGAATCCATCAGCGCGTTCGCCTGCTTGCGCGGCACCATTGCGCGTACCGCGACCCAGCCCTCATTGGCCAGCGGAGAGACGGTTGGGGCAGAGAGCCCCGGGGTGATGGCGGCAGCCTCGTCCAGAACGTCACGGGAGACGTTGTAGTCCAGCATGACGTAATTCTGGGCGTGCAGGATGCCCTCCATGCGCTTCAGCAGCACCTGCTTAGCTTCGTCTACCTCGGCGCCCTTGCGCCCGATCATGACGGCCTCAGAGACACACAGTGGCTCGCCGAAGGGCTCCAAACCCTGCGTGCGCAGGGTGCGGCCGGTGGAGACCACGTCGGCGATCGCGTCGGCCACGCCCAGGCGGATGGAGATCTCCACTGCCCCGTCCAGGCGGATCACCGTGGCGTCGATGCCCCGGTTCTTCAGATCCTTGCGCACGAGGTTCGGGTAGGCGGTAGCGATGCGCTTGCCCGCCAGCTTCTCGACCGTCCAGCCTTCGCCCATCGGGGCGGCGTAGCGGAAGGTGGAGGCCCCAAAGCCCAGCGGTAGCAGCTCGGCAGTTTCCTCACGGGTATCTGCGGCAAGGTCGCGGCCCGTGATTCCGATGTCGAGGTGGCCGGAGGCAACGTAGATGGCAATATCCTTCGGGCGCAGGAAGTAGAACTCGACCTGGTTCTCGTGATCGACTGCGGTTAGTGCCTTGGAATCAGCGCGGGTGGTGTAACCCGCCTCCTTGAGGATGTTCGTCGCGGCTTCCGAGAGCGAACCCTTGTTCGGGACGGCGACGCGCAGGTAGCGCTCACCGGAATCAGTGGCGTTGTCTTCAGAGATCGGGGCGTTTAGGTTGGGCGCGACCGGGGACATGTGGCTCCTTGCGTGGTGGATACTGTGCAGCGCCGCCGCGGTGATGGGTGCGGCGCAGTCGGGTTCCGTGCGTTTAGTTCGGGCTTCTATCTGGGCCTAAAGATGCTTGTAGATGTCCTCGAGGCTGAGGCCCCGGCCGACTGCCACGACCTGTAGCCAGTACAGCAGCTGGGAGATCTCCTCGGCCAGCTCCTCATCCGACTCGTACTCGGCGGCCAGCCACACTTCCCCAGCCTCTTCGACGATCTTCTTGCCCTGGAAATGGACACCGGCGTCGAGGGCTTTGACGGTGCCGGAGCCTTCTGGGCGGGTGCGCGCCTTCTCGGAAAGCTCCGCGAATAGGGAATCAAAATTCTTGGGATTGCTCACGCCCCTATTGTGGCACGCGTCTCCCCCGAAGGTTGCAAGGAGCCCCGATAGTGGGGTGAATAATCGCACCACTATCGGGGCAAGTGTCCAGCCCCCGGGGGCTTAAGGGGCTACTCCTCGACGAGCTCGCGCACGGCGTCGCAGACCACCGTGGCCTCCCCACCCACCGTGGCAGTGAGTCGACTGAGAAACACCAGCAGCTCGTCCAGCTCCTCGCTATCCAGGAGCAGCCCGCCGTTGGCGTCGGAGATTGCGATGATTTTGCGGACCCCGGCCAGGGAGGTTTCCTGAGGATCTGCCCCGCCCAGGATCGCCTCTCCGATGGTCACCAGCTCTGCCTGGGCCTCGTCCACCGCAGACTCCGGGTACGGCGGGTCCCAATGCTCCCGCTCCTCGGCGCGCAGGTAGCTGCCGGTAGCCATCATCCGGAGGTTTCCGATGAACTCCGTGGCGGCCTCACGGACATCTGGTGGCCATTCGGAAAGCGAAGAATCGCCCGCCGGGTATGGGTGCTGTGTCACGGCGCTCGTCCCCCGCCCTAGACCGTGACGCCGAGCAGCGCGTCGAGACCCGCGGCGAGAGCCTGGGAAGCCGCAGTGCGCTCGGTGGCAGGGGTGACCCGGTAGCCACTGGCTCCAATGCCCTTGTTGACCGCCGCTGCCCACTCGTCGAGCGTGCGCAGGACGGCTGGGGTGTCGAGATCGTTGGCCAGGTGCCCGGTGACGGCCGCCAGCACTTCCGCGACACGCTGCGGATTGTTCTCCTCAGCGGCAGCGGCGCGCCACTTGGCGAGGCGATCCTCAGCCTCACTGAGGACCTCCGCGGACCAATCACGATCTGCCCGGTAGTGCCCGGCGTAGAGCCCCACACGGATAGCCGCGGGGTCGAAGCCCTGCGCGGTGAGCGCGGAGACGAACTCCAGGTTGCCCAGGGACTTGGACATCTTGGTCCCCTCAAGGCCGATCATGCCGGTGTGCACGTAGTGTCCCGCCATGCGCTGATTGCCGCAGGCAGCCTCCACATGAGCTGCCGAGTACTCATGGTGCGGGTAACGCAGATCAACGCCGCCACCCTGGATGGCGAACTGCTCCCCCAACCGGTTCATTGCGATGGCCGCGCACTCCACGTGCCAGCCAGGGCGCCCCGAGCCAAAGGGAGCATCCCACTCTGGCTCACCCGTGCGGTGGGCCCGCCACAGCAGTGCATCCAGCGGATGGCGCTTACCCTCCCGCTCCGGGTCACCACCGCGCTCGGCGAAGAGTTCCCGCATGGTGGCCTCGTCGTAGCGGGACTCGTAGCCAAACTGTTCGGTGTAGGTGTGGTCGGCGTAGATATCCGGGTACTCCCCCTCCACGACGTAGGCCGCGCCCTTGTCGAGCAGCGTGCTGACCATCTCGACAACCTCATCGATCGTCTCCATCGCCCCGACGAAGAACTCCGGCGGCAGAATCCGCAGCTGCGTCATGTCGGAACGGAACAGGTCGGTCTGCTCCTTGCCTAGCTCGCGCCAGTCCACGCCATCGCGCTCGGCGCGCTCGAACAGCGGATCATCGACATCCGTGACATTCTGCACATAAGTAACGGCGTGCCCGGCGGCGCGCAGGTAGCGGTTCACCAGGTCGAAGGTGTTATAGGTTGCCGCGTGCCCCAGGTGGGTGGAGTCATACGGGGTGATCCCGCAGACGTACATGCCCACCGGGGCGCCGTCCTCCGGCAGTGCGACGGGCTTGACCTGGTCATCTGCCGTGTCGTAGAGCTGCAACGCTGGCGGGGCCACCACCTCCGCTGCAGCGGAATCGGCCACCGCCGGAATGACCGTCGGGAACTGTGGGACACGGGGAGCAGACCAAGAATGCATGGTTACCCACTATAACGGCTGCAAAACTCCGGCGCCCAGCAGCACCATCACCAGCACGCCGACCGGGATGCGCCATGCTGCGAACCAGGCGAAACTGTGGTTAGACACGAACTTCAGAAGCCAGGCGATGGCGGCGTATCCGACGAGGAAGGCGATCAGCGTGCCGACCGCCAGCTGGCCCCCGCTCGCCGCCTGCCCTGCGGCCGGATCGAACACATCCCCCAGAGAAAAGATGCCGGACGCCAAGACGGCGGGAATCGCCAGCAGGAAGCTGAACCGGGTGGCCACCTCGCGGTCCAGGTTGAGGAACAAACCGGCGGAAATCGTACCGCCCGACCGGGACACGCCAGGGATCAAGGCGAGGCACTGAGCCAAACCCATGAGCACCGCATCCCGCATGGTCAGCTCATCGAAGGAGCGGCGTCGACGTCCTACCTTCTCCGCGAGAATGAACACGAAGGAGAAGAGGATCAACATGGCAGCGGTGATCCACAGGTTGCGCAGCTGGTCACGGATCAAATCCTTGCCGAAGAACCCCAGCACCGCGATGGGGATGGTGCCCGCGATGACCATCCACCCCATCTGATAGTCGTGGTTCCGCCGGGACTTATCCACCAGGCCGGCGAACCACGCGGTGAGGATCCGCCAGATGTCCTTAGCGAAGTACACGAGCACCGCCAGCTCCGTGCCGAGCTGGATCACAGCTGTGAAGGAGGCGCCCGCGTCGGCTCCCCAGAACAGCTCGGAGACAATCCGCAGGTGCCCGGAGGAGGAAACGGGTAGAAACTCGGTGAGACCTTGCACGATCGAGAGCACGATCGTCTGCAGCCAAGACATTTCGGTAGGCATGCTTAAGGACGATACACCGACCCACCCAACTCGGCTGGTAGCGTACTACCTGATGAATGCAGGTAAGCGTGTTTGGCGTAAACGAGGCGATGACGCGATGGCTTGGAAGAAACCTCTGACGTGGGCGGCTGCGGTGACGGCCACCCTTGGGCTCGGGTTGGCAGGCTGTGCCACCGAGGATGCGGCGGACAACAGCGCGCCGGAAGGATCCGCCGCCCCAGAGTCGGCCCCGAAGGGTGGCACGCCCGCCACCCCGGCGGACTCCCCGGCAGCGAAGGACCCGCTCGGTGAGGTGCAGAAGGCTAGCGAAGTCGGCGAGGTCATCGACGTCTCCCAGATCGGCCTGGCCCCGAAGACTGAGCAGGTGGCGGCATTGAGCGCATCCACGCTGCGCATCGGAACGCTGGCCGAGCTGTCTGGCGAGGGCGAAGCGAAGAAGATCAACGTGCCGGAGAAGTGCACGAAGGTCACGCCTTCGGCCGACGGCGTCATGCTCGCCTGCGACGGCGCGCTGTATGAATACGGCGCCGACGGCAAGCAGCTGAAGAAGTACAGCCTCGACGGAACTCCCACGGTGGCCACCGTCACGACGGACGGCCGGGTCTTCGTGGGCTTCAAGGATTCCAACCAGCTGCACTACTACTCCCCGTCCGGCGATCAGCTCGGAGAATCGGAGTCCATCGTCGTCAGTCGTAGCCTCGATGACCTCGTCCACGTCAACAACGAACACGGTGAGGAAAGGCTCGCGGTGATCGACCGCGACCAGACCAGCATCACCGACATCGACCTCGCCACCAACGGCCCGCGCGGTGCTCTGCGCATCGGCCAGGGCGTGGGTCTGAACAGCGTTGGTCGCGGGGATCAAGGGATCTTCATCGCGGCGGATACCGTGCAGGATCAATTCCAGGTTTTCACTCTGAACGACGTGGTGCGCCAGGTCCAGGCCGCCCCCACCGGCAAGAGCCCCTGGGCAGTCCTGTGGGACGGCAAGCGCCAGATCGCCTGGGTCTCCACCACCGGCGATAACAAGGTCACCGGCTACCGCATCGATAGCGGCACCCCGATCCAGGTAGCGAGCTTCGACTCCATCGCGAACGTGCGTCACATCCTGGACTCCCCCGGCGGCGACATGCTGCTCTTCGGTGCGGATGGGACAACCCAGCAGGTGTCGGCCGCGGACCTTGATGCCGCCGTTGAGCGTGGGGTTCCAGGGGCCGAGGACTTCCCCGTGATTCACGAGGACCAGTAGCCCACTGGTCGCCACAGAAAACCACGTCCACCACAACACAATTCAGGAGACTGCCATGGCCAACACCCCAACTTCCCGCCGCTTCGATCACCTCTCGGACTCGGCCTACGAGAAGCTGTTGAAGCTGATGTTTCGGATCCCGCCGGAGCGGATCCACGGCATGCTCTCGGGCGTGTTCCGTCGGATCGCTGACTCGCAGGTCGCCTGCGCTGCGGTGCGTCGCGCGCTAGTCGTCGACGACCCGGTGCTCTCCCAGACGGTGGCCGGTATTCGCTTTGACCGGCCGCTCGGCCTGGCTGCCGGCTTCGATAAGAACGCCGAGGAGTTCCACATTTGGGGCCCGCTCGGCTTCGGCTACTCGGAGCTCGGCACGCTGACCAGCGTTGCCCAGCCGGGTAACCCAACCCCGCGTCTGTTCCGGCTGCCTGAGGACCGCGCGATCCTCAACCGCATGGGATTCAACAACGACGGCGCGATTGCTGCTGCTCAGCGCCTCTCCCGCCGCCGCTGCCTCGAGCCCGTGGGCGTGAACCTGGGCAAGGCGAAGATCACCCCACCGGAGCTGGCCCCCAACGACTACCGCGAGTCCGCGCGTGCGGTGAAGGACGTCGCCGACTACCTGGTGATCAACGTGTCCTCCCCGAACACGCCGGGGCTGCGCGACCTGCAGGCCGTGGACTCGCTGCGTCCCATCGTCGCAGCAGTCCAGGAGGAGGCCGATCTCCCGCTGTTCGTCAAGATCGCGCCAGATCTTTCCGATGAGGACATCGACGCCGTGACCGATCTGGCCATCGAGCTTGGGGTTACCGGCTTGATCGCGACGAATACGACGATCAGCCGGGAAGGGCTGAAGTCCGACGCGCAGTGGGTTCAGTCCCTCGGCGCGGGTGGGGTCTCCGGGGCTCCCCTGGCAGAGCGTTCCCTCGAGGTGCTGCGTCGCATCGCGGCGCGTGCGGAGGGCAAGTTGGTGCTCATCGGTGTGGGTGGCATCGAGACCCCGCAGCAGGCCTGGGAGCGCATCGCTGCAGGTGCCAGCCTTCTGCAGGGCTACACCGGCTTCATCTACGGCGGTCCGAACTGGATCTCGAAGATCCACCGGGGCCTGGCCGCACAGATTCGAGCCCACGGCCTGCGGAACATCTCCGAAGCGGTGGGCTCGGGTCTGGAGTGGAAAGAGCTTTAAGCAGCTCCCCCGCGTTGAGCGCTTGAGGGGCTTAGTTCTCTGCCCAGCCCCACAGGATGCCGCGCGCCAAAGCCTTGAACTGGAGGTTGAACCCCAGGACGGTTGGCGTTGCGGAGTCGCTGATGTCCAACTTCTCCCCGACGGCGTGTACCGCGAAGAGATAGCGGTGCGGGCCGTGGCCCTCTGGAGGCATGGCGCCGTAGTAGCCGCGGCTTCCGGAGTCCCCGCGCAGAGCTGTCGCCCCCTTTGGCAGGCCGGCGAGCTCCTCGTCCCCCGCATCGAGCGGGAGGCTAGTCACGGACGCCGGAATATTGAACACGGCCCAGTGCCAGAAGCCGCTGGCAGTGGGGGCATCCGGGTCAAAGCACGTGACCGCGTAGCTTTCGGTCCCCTCCGGACCGGGCTCCCAGCTCAGCTGCGGGGAGACATCGTTGCCACCGAGTTGCGCCTCCGGGAGGCGGTCTCCGTCGGCGAAGGTCTCGCTGCTGACCTTAAGCTTGGGCAGGTCGGCTAGTGGCGCATACGGGTCTGGCCCCGGGAAGCGCTCGTCGACATAGGAAGCTTGAGTTGAAGCATCTTCTGGGTTGAGAGTCATGCTGTTTAGTGTACCGAACAATCTTGTACTCTAGCCACGGATTTCCGGAACTTTTATTGCCCTGACCTGCCAATTTGTTTTAATTTCATAAGCTGGATAGAGTGTTTCAAGCACGCACGGGCTAGGTGCTAAGGTATCTAATCGCAGTGCATGCTTACCCTGTCCGGGTGGCGGAATGGCAGACGCGCTAGCTTGAGGTGCTAGTGCCCTATTAACGGGCGTGGGGGTTCAAGTCCCCCTCCGGACACCATGATTCGCCCCGCTTGAGCCAAGCGGGGCGATTTTTTATTGGATCTCACGTGGCTGGAAGGGGCGCCCTCAAGTGCGGGTTAAACGACAAAATGTGTGTCTGACTCCGGCGTGTCGCGGGGTTAGATGTGGCCTTTTTGGATGCCGATTGA
>NZ_JASONC010000015.1:0-57645 GCF_030217065.1 Corynebacterium sp. UMB4614 | reverse complement strand
ACTTCGTGCTCTCAATGGAAACTGCTCCCCACTAGTCGGTAACTGATTTCTCAGTCCAACTAATGGGGAGCAGTTCACTTGTCGCATCGACGGGGATTTTCTCGGTGCACCACCCGGGTGGGTGGCGCGGTCACCGCGGGGTTCCCAGGCTTAGTTGCTGATCCCTGCGGCCAGCTTCTCGATGGATGCCTTCGCATCACCGAGCAGCATGTCGGTGTTCTCGTTGAAGAACAGCGGGTTCTGCGCACCGGAGTAACCGGCACCCATGGAACGCTTCAGCACGATCACGCGCTCAGCCTCCCACACCTTCAGAACCGGCATGCCGGCGATCGGGGAGCCCGGCATCTCAGCGCTCGGGTTGACCGTATCGTTCGCGCCGATGACCAGGACCACGTCGACCTCGTCGAAGTCGTCGTTGATCTCCTCCATATCCATGACGATGTCATAAGGGACCTTCGCCTCAGCCAGCAGGACGTTCATGTGGCCAGGCAGGCGGCCGGCGACCGGGTGGATACCGAACTGGACAGTCTTACCCTGGTCGCGCAGCTTGCGGGTCAGCTCAGCGACCGTGTACTGCGCTTGGGAGACAGCCATGCCGTAGCCCGGGGTGATCATGATGTTCTTCGCGTCCTTGAGCATCGCGACAGCCTCGTCGGTGTCGATCTCGGTGTGGGTGCCGTCGACACCCTCCGCGACCGCGCCACCGTCGGTGCCGAAGCCGCCCAGCAGGACGTTCAGGAAGGAGCGGTTCATCGCCTGGCACATCACGTAGGAGAGGAATGCACCGGAGGAACCGACCAGCGCACCGGTGATGATCAGCAGCGGGTTCTGCAGCATCAGACCGGTGAAGGCAGCTGCCCAGCCGGAGTAGGAGTTCATGATGGACACGACGACCGGCATGTCGCCACCGCCAATGGCAGCGACCAGGTGCCAGCCCATGAACAGCGCCAGGGCGGTCATGATGCCAACCGCGATCCAGGCGGTGGTGCCTTCACCCGCGAGGATGAACACGACCATGAGCACGAGGCTGATCACCAGGATGGCGACGTTCAGCAGGTTACGGGCCGGCAGCAGCAGCGGGGCGCCCTTGACCTTGCCGGAGAGCTTCAGGCCAGCCAGGATCGAGCCGGTGAAGGTCACGGCACCGATGAAGATGCCGAGGAAGACCTCACCCAGGTGGAAGTTGTAGGCGGCAGCACCCATCGAGTCGGCGGACTCGGAAACGAAGGAGTTGTAGCCGATGAAGACCGCGCCCAGACCGACCATGCCGTTGAACAGCGCGATCAGCTGCGGCAGACCAGTCATCTCGACGGAGTGCGCGCGCTTGATGCCGTAGGCCGCACCGAGGCTCATAGCCAGGGCAATGAGGACGACGGTGATGACCGGGTCCAGGGCATCGGAATCGGTGGTGGAGTGAACCACGGCCTGGAAGATGGCCACGGCGATGGCAACAGCCATACCGCTCATGCCCAGCGTGTTACCGCGCTTTGCGGTCTCCGGCTTAGAGAGGCCGGCCAGTGCCATGAGGAAGAGCACGGCAGCCACGATGTAGGCCAGGTTCGAGATCCGGGCCAGCCAATCCAGCAGCGTGGCGTTCTCGCCGGTCGCTGCCTGCGAAAGAATCAGAGTGGCAGTCATGGTTTATGCATCCTCCTTAACGAACATGCCGAGCATGCGGTCTGTGATGGCGAAGCCACCGAACACGTTGACGGAGGACACGACGATTGCCAGGAACGCGAGGACCGTAACGATGATATTGGGGCTGTTGACCTGCAAGATCGCGCCGACCAGGACGATTCCTGAAATCGCGTTCGTCTCGGACATCAACGGGGTGTGCAGGGTCGGGGTGACCGCGGAGATCACGTAGAAGCCCAGCACGATGGCCAGGGTCAGGACGACGAAGTTGCCGCTCATTCCCAGCGGGCTGACCAGGACGATTGCAGCGCCCAGTAGGATGGCGATGGCCAGACCGATCTTGGCGAAGGGGCCACCCATGAAGGCTTGCTTCTCCGGCTCCTCGGCGGCCTGCGTGTCCTGCGCGGGCTGCTGCTGCGGGGCGACGGACACGCTCACCGGTGGTGGCGGCCAGAGGACGGAGGTCTCCTGGCCGTCGTTGAGGGTGACGGTGATGGTGCGGATGATCTCGTCATCCAGGTCCAGCACGCGCTGGCCGTCCTTCTCCGGCGTGATCAGCTTGAACAGGTTGACGATGTTCTGGCCGAACAGCTGGGAGGCCTGGCCCGGCAGGCGGCCCGCCAGGTCGGTGTAGCCAATGATGGTCACGCCGTTATCGGTGACGAAGACCTCGCCCGGCTTCGTCAGCGCGCAGTTACCACCGTTGGCTGCCGCCAGGTCGACGACGACGCTGCCCGGACGCATGTTGGCGACATCTTCCTCGGTGAGCAGCACCGGCGAGGTGCGGCCCGGAATGTTTGCGGTGGTGATGACGATGTCGGCTTCGGCGGACTGCTGGGAATAGATCTTCGCAGCGAGTTCCGCCTGATCTTGGGTCATCTCCTTGGCGTAGCCGTCCTCGGACTTCTCGGCCTCTTCCTGGATGGCGACGAATTCCGCCCCCATGGACTCGACCTGCTCGCCTGCCTCGACGCGCAGGTCGGTGGCCTTGACGATCGCGCCCATGGAGTTGGCGGTACCGATCGCGGCCAGGCCAGCGACACCAGCGCCGATGACGTAGACCTTTGCCGGCGGCACCTTACCTGCCGCGGTGACCTGGCCGGTGAACAGTCGACCGAAGGCGTTGGCGGCCTCGATGACTGCGCGGTAGCCGGCGATGTTTGCCATGGAGGAGAGCACGTCCATGGACTGTGCGCGGGAAATACGCGGCACAGCGTCCATCGCGAGCCCGGTGATGCCACGGTTGGCGAGCTCGTTGATGAGCTCTTCGTTGCGGCCTGGAGCCATGCGGCAGATCAGGGTGGCCCCGGAGCGCATGAGGTCGCGCTTGGCCTTGGGTGGGGTGTCGAGGGTGGTGACGATGTCCGCCTCCCAGACCTCCTCGCTTACGATGCTCGCGCCGGCCTCGCGGTAGAGGGCGTCAGGGTAGGCGGCGTCTTCGCCGGCACCAGCCTGTACTTCAACGTCATAGCCGAGCTTGATGAGCTTGCCGACCGTGTCTGGTGTGGCTGCCACCAGCGGCTGGTTCTCACCCGGCTCAACCGGAATACCGATACGCACTTTGTCTCCTGTGCAGTCTTCTGGGGGATAAAAGTTCCAGGTACTGATCGCAACGTAGGGGTGGCGTTGTGACCGTCAAGTGCGAGTAAGTGGTGATTCGCACGAGCGACCCGAAAAACATTGGATCTATATTTATCCCTTTTCCGGAGTGCTTGTCGCGCGCTTTGAAGAATTAAAGGAGAAAAAATGCCAACGGGGGCACCCGATGCCCCGGGTGCCCCCGTTGTTGAAATTGCCGTTTCACCCCCAAAGTGGGGTCAGTATGCCTGCCACTCCGGGCGGTTGGCGTCCACGAAACGGTAAAACTCGGTTTCCTGCAGCTGGGATGCCGCCGCCTCGTCCACGATGACTGTCGCGTGTCGGTGCAGCTGGAGCACGGAGGCCGGCATCATCGCGGACACTGGCCCCTCCACCAGGCGGGCCACCGCATCGGCCTTGTTTTCCCCCGTGGCCAGCAACAACAGGTGCCCGGCGCGGCGGATCGTGCCCAGTCCCTGCGTGACCACGTGGATCGGCACCTCCTCGAGCGAACCGAAGAATCGGGCGTTATCCCGCCGTGTCTGCGGGTGCAGCGTCTTCAGGCGGGTCAGGGAGTCGAAGGAGCTACCGGGCTCGTTGAAGCCCACATGCCCGTTGGTTCCCACGCCGAGGAGCTGGATGTCGATGCCCCCGGCAGCCTCGATGGCCGCCTCGTATTCGCGCCCTGCCTCATCGGTACGCGGGTTCATCCCATCGGGGGTGTGCACCGCGCCGTCGGCGAAGTCCACGTACTGCGTGAACTCGTTGTAGATCGTGTAGTGATAGGACTGCTCGTGATCCTCCGGCAGGCCCACGTACTCGTCCAGCAGGAAGGCCGTGGTGTTCGCGAAGCTCAGGCCCTCGCGGTGCTTGGCGATGAGCTCCCGGTAGGTCAGCAGCGGGGTGGAGCCGGTGGCCAGCCCGATGTTCTTCCCCTCGGAGACGTACCGGGCCATGATGGTGGCCGCGAGTTGCGCGACTTCTTTCGGGGTCTGCCGAATCACAACGTCCATGAGCAGGCGGTTCTTTCCAGTATCGGTCGGCGCAGGTCATTGCGCCGATGGTGTTTATTGAGTCTAACCCTCGTTGCGGTGCTGCCGGTAAAAGCTGATCAGCGCGTCGGTGGAGCCATCCCCGGCGGCCACCGCAGCCGTGCCCCGTACCGCTGGGAGTAGGTCGCTGGCCTGGAGTTTTCCGAACTCTACGCCCCACTGGTCGAAGGCGTTGATGCCCCAGATCACCGATTGCACGAAGGTGATGTGCTCGTAGAGTGCGATCAGCCCGCCCAGGGAACGCGGGGTCAGCGTGTCCGCCAGGATGGTGGTGCTGGGCTGGTTGCCCGGCATCTCCTTGTGGGGGATCAGCTCCTCGGGGGTGCCCGCGGCGCGCAGCTCTTCAGCGGTGCGACCAAAGGCCAGCACCCTGGTCTGGGCGAAGAAGTTTGCCATCAGCATGTCGTGCATCTTCGTGCCCTCGGGTTGGGTGGTGACCTCGCCGTGGGGGTTGCAGAATCCGATGAAGTCCGAGGGGATGAGCTGCGTGCCTTGGTGGAGCAGCTGGAAGAACGCGTGCTGGCCATTCGTCCCGGGTGCGCCCCAGTACACCGGGCCCGTGGGGACCCCGACCTTGGACCCGTCCAGGCGCACGGACTTGCCCAGCGACTCCATGGTCAGCTGTTGCAGGTAGTCCGGGAATTCGCGGAGGTCCTCGCTATAGGGCATCACCGCGTGGGACTGGGAGTCCAAAAAGTCGCGGTACCACACGCTGAGCAGACCCATCAGGGCTGGCGCGTTGGCATGCAGCGGGGCGGTGCGGAAGTGCTCGTCCACGTCGTGCAGGCCGGCGAGGAATTGGTCGAAGTCCTGCGGGCCGATCGCGGCCATGAGGGTGAGCCCGATGGCGGAATCCACCGAGTAGCGGCCGCCCACCCAGTCCCAGAAGCCGAACATGTTCGCCGGGTCGATCCCGAACTCCGTGACGGCTTCGCGGTTGGTGGACACCGCGACGAAGTGCTTTTCGATGATGGCTTGCCGCTGCGCGCTCGTGTCCGCTGCTACGCCGCGACGCTCCAGTTCGGTGAGGAGCCACTGCTTCGCCGCGCGCGCGTTGACCAGGGTCTCCTGGGTGCTGAAAGTCTTCGAGCTGATGACGAAGAGGCAGGACTCCGGATCCAGGTCATCCAGCGCGGCGCTGAGGTCAGCCGGATCCAGGTTGGAGACGAAGTAGGGCTCGATGCCCGCGGTTCGGTAGGGGCGCAGCGCGGCCGCCGCCATGGAGGGGCCCAGGTCGGAGCCCCCGATGCCGATGTTGACGACCTGCTTGATGGTCCTCCCAGTCACACCCAGCCACCGGCCGCTGCGTAGGTCGCGGCAGAAGTCCCGCATCCGACCGAGGACCTCGTGGACGTCGGCGGCGACGTCCACCCCGTCGACCTGGAAATCCTGGTCCACCGGGACACGCAGCGCGGTGTGCAGGGCGGCACGGTTCTCGGTGGTGTTGACCGTAGCCCCGGCCATCATCGCGTCGCGGTACTCCGGCAGCCCCATCGCTTCGCCCAGCTGGACCAGTAGCTCCATGACGCGGGCGTCGGCGAGGTTCTTCGACAGGTCGATGTGCAGGGGGCCTGCCTGGATGGTCATGTCCTCGACGCGGGTGGCCTCCTGGTTGAAGATCTCCCGGAGGGTGGTGCCGACGAAGCTTTCCTTATAGTCCTGGAGTTCCTGCCACGGTGCGGTGCTGGTCACCCGCTGTGGGTTGGGTGGGATGCTCACTGCTTGAGTTCTCCTCGGGAGGTGCGTCGCCGGTGAATCTTGGACGTATCGTCACCCAGCCTAGTCGTCTCGGTGGCGGTCGCACGGTAGTGCCACAGCGTGCCCCGCGACATAGCTACCGGTGGGGCTGTGTACCCGCGCGGTGGTCGGTGTCTGATCCCAGCGACCAGCGCTGAAGCACGGTGGCCGACGGTCACGCCCAGCGGCCGGCGCTGAAGCACGGTGGCCGGCGGTCACGCCCAGTGGCACAGTGGAGGTATGGCTACTTCGGCAGAAAACAACACAGCACAGAACACCTCGAATCCAGAATTCTTCACCACCGTCACCGCCGGACCGCGGGAGATCACCGTCCCGACGGGGCTGTTTATCAACGGCCAGTGGCGCCACGGCGCGGACGGGGAGACCCTCGGGGTTACCGACGCCGCGACCGGCCAGGAGTTCGTGCGGGTGGCGTCCGCAACGGAGGGCGACGCCCGCGAGGCGATGGATCACGCTGCGAAGGCGCAGCCCGATTGGGAGAACACCAGCCCGCAGGAGCGCGCCGACCTGTTGCGCTCCCTGTATCAGCTGGTGCAGGACAATGCCGATGACCTGGCCTACCTGCAGTCCCTGGAGCTCGGCCGCGCGTTGAAGGACAGCAAGGGCGAGGTCGGCTACGGCGGGGGATTCTTCCGCTGGTACGCCTCCCGCGCTGAGGCCATCGCGGGGGAGTACCGCGTGTCCCCGGACGGCGGCAGCCGCATCATCACCCACCCGAAGCCGGTCGGTCCGGTTCTGGCGGTGACCCCGTGGAATTTCCCGCTGGCGATGATCACCCGCAAGCTCGCTCCGGCGTTGGCCGCGGGCTGCACCATGATCGTCAAGCCCGCGCAGATGACCCCGCTGACCGCGCTCTACCTGGCCGAACTCTCCCGCCAGGCCGGCCTGCCAGAAGGGGTGTTCCAGGTGCTGCCGACCAGCACCGCGTCGAATGTCTCCGCCATTTTGGACGACGACCGCCTGCGCAAGTTCACCTTCACCGGCTCCACCGGGGTGGGGCAGGCGCTCGCAGCGAAGGCCGCCGAGGGCACCATCCGCACCTCCCTGGAGCTGGGTGGCAACGCCCCGCTCGTCGTCCTCGAGCACGCGGACATGGACAAGGCCGTGAACGCCGCCATCGACGCGAAGATGCGAGGCGCAGGGCAGGTCTGCATCGCCGCCAACCGCATCCTGGTGCACGAGTCGCTCGCCGAGGAGTTCACCGCAGCGGTCACCAAGCGGATCGGCGAATTCGTGCTCGGCGCGGGAACCGATAGTGGCGCCACCGCAGGCCCAATGGTCAGCGCGGACCAGCGCGATAAGGTCGCCGACATGGTCGAAAAGGCCGTCGAGCAGGGCGCGAAGGTGGAGATCGGCGGCTTCACGCTGACCGAGGACTCCCTGGCGAAGCACCCGGAGCTCAAGACCACTGGTGAGCTGGACACCAACGGCTTCTGGTACGCCCCGACCGTCCTCTCCGGGGTCACCCAGGACTTCGAGATCGCCAACCAGGAGATCTTCGGACCCGTCATGACCATCCAGACCTTCGCCGATGAGGACGAGGCCCTGGCCAACGCCAATGCCACGAACTTCGGCCTGGCCGGCTACGTCGTCGGCGAGAAGCTACAGGAGACGATGGCCTTCGCCGAGAAGATGGAGGTCGGCATGGTGGCCGTCAACAAGGGCCTGCTCTCCGACCCAGCCGCGCCATTCGGTGGGGTGAAGCAGTCCGGCATCGGCCGCGAGGGCGGCTTCGAGGGCATCGAGGAGTACCTCGAAACCCAGTTCATCACCGTCTCCTACTAGGGGCCGGTCCGGGGGAGTTCCCCCCCCAACAGTTAAGGACGCCACCGCAACGTGCGGTAGCGTCCTTTTTCTTTCTGTCTGCCCTGGTTAGGGCAAGCGGCTTAGTTATTCAGCGCGGTGATGACGTCCTCGTGCAGCAGCCCGTTGGTGGCCACCGCGGAACCACCGTGCGGTCCCGGCTCGCCCTCCACGTTCGTGAAAGTGCCGCCGGCCTCCGCCACGATCGGGACGAGTGCTGCGAGATCCCAGAGGCTGACCTCCGGCTCCGCCGCGATATCCACGGAGCCCTCGGCGACCATCATGTAGGACCAGAAGTCCCCGAATCCACGCAGGCGCCAGGTCTGGTCGCTCAGTCCCACCAGCTGCTCCCGCAGGCCGCGATCCTGCCAGCCGGACAGGGAACTGATGGAGAGGCTGGCGTCGGCGATCTTGCCCACGCCCGACACGCTCAGGCGGCGCGGTTGGGCAGAAGGGGTGGAGTCCTCGTCGAAAGTATTCGGTACAGAGAAGGAGCGCCACGCCCCAGCGCCCGGCGCGGCCCACCAGCGGCGGCACAGTGCGGGTGCGGAGACCAGACCCACCTTCGGCACGCCGTCCTCCAACAGGCTGATCAGCGTGGCCCACACGGGCACGCCGCGGACGAAGTTCTTCGTGCCATCGATCGGGTCGATGACCCACTGGCGGCCCTCGAAGTGCGCTTCGCCGCCGAACTCCTCACCCAGCACGAAGTCATCCGGGCGGGAATCCGCCAGGATCTCGCGCAGGCGACGCTCGACGGCGGTGTCGGCGTCGGAAACGGGGGTGAGGTCGGGCTTGGATTCGATGCGGAGGTCCTCGGCCTCGAACCGAGCCATGGTGATCTCGTCCGCGGCGTTGGCCAGCTCGAAGGCAAGCGACAGGTCATCGGAGTATGTGGTGCTCATGCCCTGGATCTTAGCCTCAAAAACTAACTGCCGATGAGCGCAGTCTTAACGCTCGCAACAGCCGACTCGGTGCCGGCCACCGACCAGGTCTTGCCCGCAGCCTCGATCTGCTCGGTCACGCCACCGGCGCCCTCCACGAGCGCCCGGCCCGGCAGCCAGTCCCAGGCCGCCACGGAGTCCTGAATCCAGCAGCCGAGTTCCCCGGAGGCCACGCCGGCCATGTCCACGGAAGCTGAGCCGAGCATACGGACGGTCGCGAAGTTGCCGGTCACCGCGATCCAGGCGTCCCTAACCTCTGGCACGGAAAACAGCGGCGGGTGCAGGTAGGTGCCGACTACGGTGCGCTCCGCAGGGGTGTTCTTGAACTCCGGGACCGGCTGGGCGTCGCGGGTGGTGGGGATCTCCGGGCCACCGAACCAGGTGTAGCCCATCGCGGGGCGGTGCACCGCGCCGAAGATGACCTCCTCCGGGTCATTCGGGTCGCCCTTAACCAGGGCCAGCGCGGAGCACCAGTAGTCCGAGCCGGTGGTGAAGTTATAGGTCCCGTCCACGGGGTCGATCACCCAGGTCCTCCCGCTGGTCCCTTCGCGCCGGGTGCCTTCCTCGCCAAGGACGCCGTCCTCCGGTCGGATCGTCTCCAGCGCATCGGTGATGAACTTCTCGGCGGCCCGATCCGCGGCGGTGACGACGTCGGAGATGGAGGTCTTCGTCTCCGTCTCGAGCCCGGAGGCGCGCATCCGCCACGCCAGGCGGGCGGCGTTGTACACCAGCGCCTGGGCGAGGTGGTTATCGGTGTCGTCGACGTGCGCGACGATGAAGGTCTTGATGATCGCGTTGAGCATCTCCTCCGGCACCGGGGAGTTGCCGGTGGAGGTGGACGTATTCTTTGCCTTAGCCATACATTCCATTGTGCACACTGCCGGGTAGACTTGCGCACTATGCAACCGGATGTGAGCTCTGACCTGAAAGACCTGGAAGGCACCCTGACCACCATCGAGCGGGTGTTGGACCTCGACGAGCTGGACTCGCGGGCCCGCGAGCTGGAGGATCAAGCCGCCGACCCATCGCTGTGGGACGATCCGGACCACGCCCAGCAGGTCACCTCGGAGCTCTCCCGCGTACAGGCCAAGCTGAAGAAGATCCGCGAGCTGCGCCAGCGGCTGGAGGACCTCCCGGTGCTCTACAGCATGGCCGAGGAGGAGGCCGCGGAGGATCCGGCGGCGGCTGAGGATGCCACGGCGATGGCGGAGGAGGAGCGCGCAGCACTGCGGGCCGCCATCGAATCTCTGGAGATCACCACGATGCTCTCCGGCGAGTACGACCAGCGCGAGGCGCTGGTCAACATCCGCTCCGGCGCCGGTGGGGTGGATGCCGCGGACTGGGCGGAGATGCTGCTGCGCATGTACACCCGCTGGGCCGAGCAGCACGGCCACAAGGTGGATATTTACGACATCTCCTATGCGGAGGAGGCGGGCATTAAGTCCGCGACCTTCGTCATCCACGGTGACTACATGTATGGCACCCTCTCCGTGGAGCAGGGCGCCCATCGCCTGGTGCGCATCAGCCCCTTCGATAACCAGGGTCGCCGCCAGACCAGCTTCGCCGAGGTGGAGGTCCTGCCCGTCGTGGAGCAGACGGACTCCATCGAGGTGCCGGATTCGGACGTCCGCGTGGACGTCTACCGCTCCTCCGGTCCGGGCGGGCAGTCGGTGAACACCACGGATTCCGCGGTGCGCCTGACCCACATCCCGACCGGCATCGTCGTGACCTGCCAGAATGAGAAGTCCCAGATCCAGAACAAGGCCTCCGCCATGCGCGTGCTGCAGGCCAAGCTACTGGAGAAGAAGCGCCAGGAGGAGAAGGCGGAAATGGATGCCCTCGGCGCGGGCGGCAACGCCTCCTGGGGCAACCAGATGCGCTCCTACGTGCTGCACCCGTACCAGATGGTCAAGGATCTGCGCACCGAATACGAGGTCGGGGACCCGCAGAAGGTCCTCGATGGCGACCTCGACGGGCTCATCGAGGCCGGCATCCGCTGGCGCATGGCGCAGCAGCAGGAGGAGAACGCCTAAGGCGTCAGCCCGTGGATATAGCCGAAGCGGTGCTCGGTGGTGGCGATGTTCTGCTCCAGCAGCATCGTCAGCAACTCGCGGTGGCCATCCGGTAGCACCGGCTGGTCGAAGATCTTCGAATTCGAATCGACCGCCGCCTCGTAGAAGGCATCCGGGCTCTCGCCCAGGGAGCGGATGCGGGAGTTCGCAGCCTTCGAGATCTCCGCGGCGAACACCAGATCGCTGGCGACCCGGAAGCTCTTGCCCAGCTCACCGAACTGCGCTGCTACCTCCTCGGACGCCGAGATATCCAGCTCGGTACCGGTGACCGCCGCCCCGAGCTGTAGGCGCAGGACGTCGCGTGCCTTGGCGTCGGCGTTGACGCGGACGCGCAGCGGCTCCAGCAGTGGTTTGTAGCGGAAGACGTTGGACTCCACGACCATCGCCGACTTGTCGTGCTCGACGCCGAACTCGACGGCCATGGCATGCGCATCGGACTCCGCTGCCCGGCGGAGCCACTCGTGATCCGAGTCCTCCAGAACCGGGGAACCCAGCCCGCGGAACTCGCGCAGCATCTGGGTGATGTGCGGCTCGACCGTCCCGGAGGTCAGCTCCTCGATATTGCCTTCGGTCCACACGCCCTGCTGGGCGACGTAATTCGGGCCGCCCGCCTTCGCCCCGGAGCCAATGGAGGAACCCTTCCAGCCGCCGAAGGACTGGCGCTGCACGATGGCGCCGGTGATGCCGCGCTCCACGTAGGCATTGCCCACCTCGACCCGCTCGCGCCAGTAGGCGGTCTCGTCCCGGTCGATGGTGTGGATGCCGCCGGTCAGAGCGAAGCCCGTGGAGTTCTGCCACTCGATCGCTTCGTCCAGGTCCTTGGCGTGCATGATGCCCGTGACCGGGCCGAAGGCCTCGTTCTTGTGGTACCAACTGCCCGGCTGTACGTTATCGCGAATGCCCGGGCTCCACAGTGTGCCGGTCTCGTTCAGCTGCTTCGGCTTGACCAGCCACTTCTCGCCCTTATCGAGCTTGCGCAGCGCCCGGTCCAGCTTCTCGCCGGGGGCCTCGATGATGCCGTTCATGTACGTGGAGATGTCGGTTCCGCGACCCACCTTGATGGACTCGACGGCATCGACCAGCTGGTTCATGAAGCGCTTGTTTTTGGACATCGAGCCCACGGTGATGATCAGGGAGGCTGCGGAGCATTTCTGTCCGGCGTTGCCGAAGGCGGACTGGTAGATATCCTCCACCGCAAGGTCCGGGTCCGCAGCCGGGGTGACGATGATGGCGTTCTTACCGGAGGTCTCCGCGTTGAGGACCTTGCGAGGGTCCCAGCTGCGGAACAACTGCGCGGTCTCCGAGGCCCCCGTGAGGATCACGGATTCCACATCCGGGTGGCTGATCAGGCGCTTGCCGGCCTCGTCCTCGTCGGCGTTGACCAGCTGCAGGAGGTCTTCGCCCACACCGGCCTCCCGCATGGCCTCGACGAAGACCTCGGCGATGCGCAGCACCTGCGGGGCGGGCTTGAGGATCACGGTGGCACCCGCGGCAAGCGCGGCCGTCACACCACCAACTGGGATCGCCACGGGGAAGTTCCACGGCGGGGTGACCACGACGACCTTGTACGGGGTGAAGGTTGAACCGCGGTGCCGGTCGAGCTGACGGGCAGACTCTGCGTAGTAGTGCGCCATGTCGATGGCCTCGGAGATCTCCGGGTCAGACTCCGCGATCGTCTTATCGGCCTCGAAAGCCGCGGCGGAGATCAGACGGCCACGGTAGTTCGCCAGGGAATCGGCGACCTTATCCAGCAGCTCGGCGCGCTCCGCACCGGTCTTCTGCCCCCACGCACCGTTGTGGGCCTCGAGTGCTCGCTGCACGACCAGGTCGATCTCCGCCGGGTCGGTGACCAGCGGGGACTGCGCCGGGCCCGGGTCGGCCTCCGGGGTGAGCAGACTCCGTGCCCATTCGCGGTTCTGCGCTAGGGCGGGATCGGTATCCGGCTCGTTGAGGAAGTTGCCCGGGATCGAGCCGCCCGTGGCGCCAACTTTGTCCTTGGCCTCCTGGATGCGGTCCTGGGTGCGGCGCGGCCCGTGGTAGGTCGCCCAGCGGTCGGCGACGGCATCCCGGAAGCGCTCCTCCTGGTTTTCCATCGGCGTCAGGCCGGTGTCGTCGTCCTCCTCCGGGGTGAACAGCGCGTAGAGAAAGTTCTGCTTCGCACCGTTTTCCTCGAGGCGGCGGACCAGGTAGGAGACGGCGACGTCGAAGTCTTCCTTGCGGACGACCGGCGTGTAGAGGATCAGGTTGCCGGTCTTCTTCTGCACCTCGCTGGCCTGGGCTGGGGCCATGCCCTGCAGCATCTCGATGTCCAGCTGCGCGGCCACGCCCCGCTGTTCGGCGAGCTTGTGGGCGAGTGCCACGTGATAGACATTGTGGCTGGCCACACCGATGCGGATTGCCTCTGCGTTCTCCGGGTTGAGCACCCAGTCGATCAAGCGCAGGTAGTTGGCGTCCACCTCCGCCTTCGTCAGGTAAGGGGTCTGCGGCCAGTTGTGCATCTCCGCATCCACCCGCTCCATCGAGAGGTTCGCACCCTTGACCAGGCGCACCTTGATCTTCGCGCCACCCTGGGCCACGCGCTGCTTCGCGAATTCAGTGAGTCGCTGGAGCGCCTCAAAGGAGTCCGGAAGGTAAGCCTGCAAGACGATGCCGACCTCCAGGTCGAGGAACTCCTCCTCGGCGAAAAGTTCGGTGAATAGCTCTAGCGTGAGGTCGAGGTCCTCGTAGGCCTCCATGTCGAGGTTGACGAAGGTTGGCTTTCCGGATCGCCCCTGGCCCGCGCGCTTGGCTTCCCGGTAGAGCGGGCGCAGGCGGTCCTTCAGCCGGTCAACGGAGCCACGGAAGTCCCAGTGGTTGAGCTGGGAGACCACGGAGCTGGCTTTGACGGAGACGTACTCCACCTTCGGGTTCCGAATCAGGTCGATGGTCTGCTGCAGGCGTCGCTTGGCCTCCGCCTCGCCGAGGACGGCCTCGCCCAGCAGGTTGAGGTTGAGCGTGAAGCCCTTCTCCCGGGCGTCGTCGAGCATCGCGTCCAACGTCTCGGAGCCGGCGTCCAGCACCAGGTGGCCGACGGTGGAGCGCAGGTACTTTCGCGCGATGGGCATCACGACGTTGGGCAGGATGGGGGCCGCAATCGAGCCCGCCGTGACGAGGATCGTGTCGATCAGGCCGAGGAACTCGGGGGCCGGGTCGGTGCGCTTGAAGGGGGAAGCGATCTTCGCGAATTCTTCGGCCGCGACCTTGTTGTCCTCCGGTCGGGCCACGCGGTCGACGAAGCTGAAGGTGAACTCCACGCCGTGCGGGTCGTGAACCATGTCGGCCAGCTGCTTCGTGGCCGGCGCGGTTTCCTTGACCTCCAGCCAGGTGTCGGCCTGTTCGATGGCGACGTCGACGAGGCCCTCCATGTCCCTGTTCGGCGCGAGGTCCTGGTGTGCGGAGTGCTTGCTGTTCTCCTTGTGGGAAGTCATGATCGCTGTCTCTCTGTGTATGAGGGGGTCCCGTTGTTGGCCTGACTCCGTTGCAGTTTTTGGGGAGCCCAAAGAAGGCCTCAAACGGGCTGGGTAAGAAGAGGGGACCGGCTGCTCGGGGCGGGGGCGGTCTTAGACAGCGAGAACCGGTGGGCGGTCGCCAGGACGGCGGCGGCGATCGCGAGACAGCGCGCTCAGCCGGGTTTGCGTGACCCGGCTTAGCGCACCGCGGTACTGGGTGCTGTACCGGGCGATATACCCGGTGTCGCACCCCGCGGGAGAGACCGTGTCATTCCACATGCCCCAAATCTACGCCCTTTTCGGGATTGCTTCAGCAAGTGAAATAAAAACCGCGCACGCCCCGGGTGCTGGGGAGTGTGCGGTGTAAGCGGCGCCCGCCGGAAGAAGGTCCGGCGGAACCTGGCGGTTAGGCCGGGTAATCCATCGAGGTACCCGGTCCCAGTGGGATGCCGAGCAGCCACCAGACGACGAAGAAGAGGAACCAGCCAATGAGCATCGCCATCGCATAGGGTAGCGCGAGCGACATCAGGGTGCCGATGCCCGAGCGCGAGTAGTAGCGCTGAAGGAAGGTCAGCGCTAGCGCGAAGTAGGGGCTCATCGGGGTGATGATGTTCGACGGCGAATCACCCATGCGGAAGAGCATCTGGGTGACCTCAGGGGAGTAGCCCAGGTACATGAACATCGGCACCACGATCGGAGCCATCAGTGCCCACTGCGCAGAGCCCGAGGTAATCAGCAGGTTCAGTCCGGCCACCAGCAGGACGAAGAGGCCGAAGAGCAGCAGCGGGGGAAGGTCCGCCTTCTGCAGGATCTCCGCGCCGGTGATCGCAGTCCAGGAGCCCAGGTTGGACTCGGTGAACCACGCCAGGAACTGGGCGACGGCGAAGAAAAGCACCATCATCGGCAGCAGCGTCTTCAACCCGCGGGCCATCCACTCCGGGACCTGGTGCCACTTCGTCAGAGTCTTGGCAACCAGGCCGTAGACCACGCCGAGCAGGAAGAAGCCGGCCGCGATGGGGACACCGACGTCCGTAATCAGGGGGCTTTCCATCACCGCGCCGCCCTCGCCCTGCAGCGGGGAACCCGGGACAAAGAGGGCGGCAAAGTACGCCGCGAAGAAGACGACGGCGGCGACCCCGGTCCACTTCAGGGCGCGGATCTCCTTGCCGCTGAGGGCGAGGTCCGCCTCCAGCTCGTCCTTCGTCATATCCTTGGCATCTTTGTCGAGCGCCGCGCTGCCTTCAGAATCGACATGCTCGGCGTTGCCAAAGGTCAGCTCTTCGTAGTTGATCTGGTCGTGGTCGATCAGTTCGAGGGCCTTCTTGTTGAGGTAGAGCTCGGTGACCGCGGTGATGATCAGCGCGAGGACGACCGCTGAAGCCATCACGAAGAAGTAATTAGCCAGCGGGGAGACCGCGTACTCGGCGTCCGCGATATTGGCGGCCGAGGTGGAAATACCCGCGAGCAGCACGTCAGTGATGTTGAGGACCAGCGAGGAGTTGAAGCCGGCCGAGGACGCGGCGAAGGCGACCATCGCACCGACGATCGGGGAGCGGCCCATCGCACGGAAGCTCATCGCACCGATGGGGATCAGGATGACGTAGACCGCGTCCGAGGCGACGGAGCCGGTCACGCCAGCCAGTGCGACGACGAAGGTGAGGCTCTTCGGACCCACCTTGCTCACCACCGCGCGCACCGTCGAGGCGATCAGGCCGGAGTGCTCCGCAATGGCCACGCCCAGCATCACCGTGATGATGAGCCCGAGTGGCGGGAAGCTCGTGTAGTTCTCGACCGCGTTGGAGACGATGGAAGACAAGCCCTCGGCGGAGAGCAGGTTCTTCACGGCGACGGTTTCGCCGGATTCGGGATCCTTCGCGCTGAGCCCGGCTAGTGAACCCAGCCAGGAGCTGACGAGGACCAGGCCGCCGATGATGACGAAGAGCCAGAACGGCTCTGGCAGCTTATTGCCGATTCGCTCCACCCAGCCGAGGAAACCGCCGACCCTTTCGGGTGCGCGCTCCTCCTGGTGGTCGTCGCTGCGGTCGGCTTTTTGGTCGCTGTGCTTGTTCTCTGTCTTCTCGGCAGTCACACGCTTCCCTTCTATAACAGTTTCACCTTTGGTTCGCTAAGGTTAGAGCCGTGATCACTTTCGATAACGTTTCCAAGAGCTACCGGACCTCAACCCGGCCTGCGCTCCAGAATATTTCCGCAGAGATCGAAAAGGGCGAGTTTGTCTTTCTTATTGGCCCTTCCGGCTCCGGAAAGTCTACTTTTCTGCAGCTCATGGTCCGCGAAGAGGTGCTGGACTCTGGTGACCTGCATGTCGCCGGGTTCCACGTCAACGCGCTAAAGGATAAGGAAGTTCCGAAGCTGCGCCAGCGCATCGGCTACGTCTTCCAGGACTTCCGCCTGCTCCAGAAGAAGACGGTCTTCGAAAACGTCGCCTTCGCCCTCGAGGTGATCGGCAAGAAGCGCCCGGATATCGAGAAGCTGGTGCCGGCCGCTCTCGAAACCGTGGGCTTGCAGGGCAAGGAGAACCGCTTCCCGCACGAGCTCTCCGGCGGTGAGCAACAGCGCGTCGCCATCGCCCGCGCCTCCGTCAACCGCCCGCTCGTCCTGCTCGCCGACGAGCCGACCGGAAACCTCGACCCGGATACCTCCGCCGAGATCATGAACCTGCTCAACCGCATCAACCAGCAGGGCACCACCGTCGTCATGTCCACCCACGACGACGTCGCCGTCGACTCCATGCGCAAGCGCGTCATCGAACTGCACAACGGTGAGCTCGTGCGCGACGACGCCCGCGGCATGTACGGCGTCGGCCACTAAACCGGGGCAACGAGGAAGGTTTAATACGTATGCGAAGTAACTTCATCACCCGCGAAGCCTTCGGTGGCCTGACCCGCAACGCCACCATGACGATCGCGATGATCATCACCACCGCGATCTCGCTGGCGCTGCTGGCCACCGGTTTTCTCATGACCACGATGACCGAGCGCACCAAGGATATTTACATCGACCGCATCGAGGTCATGGTCCAGCTCAAGGACGAGGCCTCGGTCGAGGACCCGGAGTGCGCGAAGCCGGACTGCGCCAAGCTCCGCGAGCAGCTGGAGGGCGACGAGGGCATCAAGTCCGTCACCTTCCGTAACAAGCAGCAGTCCTATGACCGCTTCGTGGAGCTGTTCCAGGACTCCGACCCGCGTCTGGTTGAGCAGACCAGCAAGGACGCCTTCCCGGCGGCCTTCCACGTCCGCCTGGAGGACCCAACCGACACCGCGCCGATCGATGCGGTGCGCGAAAACCCGGTGGTGCAGGACGTCGTCGACCAGGGCGAGGACCTGCAGGCGGCGACCCGCAACCTGGACTCCATCCGCAACGCGGCGTTCTTCGTCGCCGCCGTCCAGGCAATCGCGGCGATCTTCCTGATCGTGAACATGGTGCAGATCGCGGCGTACTCGCGCCGGGAGGAAATCAGCATCATGCGCATGGTGGGTGCGTCCCGCTGGTACACCCAAGCGCCATTCGTGCTGGAGGCCATCATCGGCGCAGTGATCGGTGCCGTCATCGCGGTGGGCGGCATGCTTGCCGGCAAGGCGCTGGTCGTGGACAAGGCGCTGGACTCGGTCTACCGGGCAAACCTGGTTGCGAAGATCACCACCGCCGATATCTGGCTGATGGCCCCGATCCTCGTCATCATTGGTGCCGCGGTGGCGGCGATTACCGCGCAGATCACGCTGCGCTGGTACGTCAAGAAATAGCGACCTGAGTGGAAGGGCTGGCTGATTGGGGATCGCTTGGTCCTTCTGTTTCCTCTTAACTGGCCGCATGTGGCCTCGGTTCGACTCCTTCGACGACAGCGCGGCTGGTAACGTGTGAGCAATCATGGCTAAGAAGAGCACCCCGGTGGATTCCGGGAGATCGAAGGGGAAGAAGGCCTCCGCACCACGTGGCGGGGGCCCGGCTGTCATTGCCACCAACCGCAAGGCGCGCCACGACTATCACATCCTCGACACCTACGAGTGCGGCGTGGTGCTCGTCGGCACGGAGGTCAAGGCCCTGCGGGAGGGCAAGGCCAGCCTCGTGGACGCTTATGCCACCATCGATGCCGGCGAGGTCTGGCTGCGGGGGCTTCACATCCCGGAGTACTCCCGCGGCAACTACTGGAACCACACCCCGCGTCGCGTGCGTAAGCTGCTGCTGCACCGCCGCGAGATCGACTCGCTGATGGGCAAGGTCCGCGACGGCAACCACACGCTGGTTCCGCTGCAGCTGTACTTCGTCGACGGCAAGCTCAAGTGCGAGCTGGCCCTGGCCCGCGGTAAGCAGGACTACGACAAGCGCCAGGACATCAAGCGCCGCACCGAGGAGCGCGAAGTGGTCCGCGAGCTGGGGCGCAAGATCAAGGGGATGAAGGGCTAGGCGCCGCTGGCGTCGGGACGAAAAGGAGAACAGCCGTGGAACATTGGCGGCTTACTCACCCGAGCCTGGGGTTGATTGAGATCTGTGTTGGCCAGCCGGCCGAGCTCCGGCGCGTTGACCCGGGGTTCTCGCTGCCTACGAAGGACGACGCCCAATCTGACGCGGTGGCCAGCTCCGAGGGATTTTTCGATCTGGAAGCACCAGACGGTGGGGCAAAGATTGAGGTGGGGGAGCTGCCCGCACCGCGGCCTGCTCCGCAGCGACCTGCTTCCCTCGCGGAAGGGGAGAAAGGAAGCCCTGATGGTGGGGTACGGGGAAAGATCGCCGAGAAGTGGCAGTCATTTCTCGAATACGAGGCGCCTCCCGTGGTCGTGCTCCAGCACGGTGTGCCCGTCTATCGGGAACGCAGCCTGAGCCAACGAAAGGTCCGGCTGGCGCCGGCGGGGAGAGCCCCCAAACAGATGGCCGACGGCGAGTTCTCCGATGTTCTGGACCCAGGGGTATCCGCGGCTCCCGCGATGCTGAAGTTGGACACCGCGGTTTTCGACCGGCACCTCCTCCAGGTCGGGGTGAAAACCAAGGATTCTTTTATTTTTTTCGACCCGCCGGCGGGCACTCCAGCTGCAAAGCGTGCCGCGAAGATGGAGGCTTCGCCTGTCCGGCGCTGGCTCTATCCGCTGCTTGGCGGGCTCGGTAAGAGTGGTTGGGCGATCCTGGCCGTTCTCCTGGCCCCGGTTGTGACCAAGTTCTTGGTGTGGCTGATCGGGCTGATTCTCACGCCCATCATCGCCGTCATTGAGTTCCTGCTGGGGCTGTTGCCAGATATTGACTGGCCGGAGATCCGCTGGCCAAAGATTCCGTGGCCGGACATCAACTGGCCCACCATCCCATGGCCCGAGATTAACTTTCCCAGCCTGCCGAGCCTTCCCGAGTTGCCAGACTGGCTCGTCTGGCTGCTGGACCACCCGAAGTTCTGGGTGCCCATCGTGATGGGAGCCGTCGTAGGAATCATCGCGGTGCGCAACGCTCGACGGTCGCAGAAGGAAAAGCTGCACTGGCAGCGGCAAAAGATGGCAACGGCATTGAACGCGCTTTACGAAAAGCGAAAAATGCAGTAATCTGAACCATCCTGCTGAGACGCAACTTCCGCAGCAGGCTTGTATGGGGCCGACATGGTTTCGACTTCGTGCATTGAGCTAGGGGAAGCGTGCCGGTGAAGGCAGATGACCACCGTAAGCGTCGCTGCGATTTCTAAGCGCCGAGAACACTCAGCGCGACTACGCCCTCGCTGCCTAATTCAGCGACCGCGTGTCTGTCGGCCTAAGCTAGCCTCTGGCTTAGCACCCGGCATCGTTTAAAGAGGCTTGCTGTGCAGCTAGGTCACTCGAGCTGCATGGGACACTTGAGAGTGACTGGGCTCATCATCCGGGCTGGTTCGCGTGACCCGGAGAGCCGAGCAGAGATGACAGCGAACTGCGCACGGAGAAGCCCTGGCGAAGTCGCGAAGGACGCGGGTTCAATTCCCGCCGGCTCCACGATTGGCTTTACCCCTGGTCACAGTGACCAGGGGTTTTGCCGTTCCTGCGCGGTTATATTGGTGAATACTCTGATGGGGCCTGCCTCATATTTCGGCGCTGCGGGGGCGGCCCGCCTTCAATCCAGGGAGCCATAGCCTTCGGGCTTGACCACGCGCGGCCAGCCGATTCCAGACTTGGAGATGGTGAATGGCCCGGAGTGGAGAACCTGACCCTCTTCGTCGAAGAAGGTTCCGGTTACGGGGTAGGAGGGGCCATAGTACTGCCCATCGTCCGGGTCGTTGTATGTCGCGACCGATTTGAGCCGGCCATTGGGGTAAAACTCGCAGCCGTAGACCAGCCCCCTGCGCTGGAACGTCCCAACCTTCTTCGGCGTGCCGTCCTCGTAGTATTCGATGCCGTAACCCTTGCGGTAGACGTGCCCCGTCTGCGGATCGGTGGTCGTACCACCGAAATATTTGAGCTCGCCGCTGTCGTAAAAAATCTCGCCGCGCATGTCTTCTCCTTGATGTTGATCGGCTGGAAACAACATAAAAAGAAGACTCATCGTTCAAGCTGGAGCACCTTGCACGTCGGTAGGTTGCTGAAGGGTCGTCGAGCTTGTCTCTCGCCTTCTCTTTATGAATGACCCCAGGCTAGCAGCCCGGCTACCGACTCAGGTCTGACTGGCTAGACCGATGGACATTACGACCGGAGTGCGGTGGTACGGGCTGGCGCGCCAAAGGGGTCACCGAGCGGGGAGGAATGGGGGAATTGCCGTTCAGGACTCTGGGGTGCTGTAAGGAAGTTCCTGGGGGTATTCCTAAAAGAAGCTGCCTGAAATTAAAGCAAGCGTGAAGTCTCCGTGTTTGCGGTTAGATGGTGACTTGTCACGCCTGTTATTGAGATCACTTTTGGGATTAACTCCTTTTTGGATAAGCTGCGATGAGCTAGAAGAAGGTAGGGCTGCCCGCATGGCCTGAGCTGCAAAAATAGCTCGTTTTATCGAGTCGTATAACCTTATTGAGATTCCCTTAAAATCGATATAGTGACGGGTTGCACATTATGGTTGTCTTGTTTTTTTGAGGCTTAGTGGACTTTATTTTCCGTGTTATTCTCGGGTTCCCGAGGGCGCATTTCATCTCATTGTTGTGCGATTCATAGCGTTCTATGAACTTCCTTTTGCTCCGCATAGGTACTGCGGTTAGTGGGCGAGTGGAAGCCGAACCCTCGTTGAGCTGAAAGAAACGCCACCATGATTTGGGTTCACCTACTGATCGTCCTCGCGGCCATTGTGCTCGGCGCGCGGTACGGTTCCATCGCGATCGGTGCTGCCGGTGGCCTCGGTGTAATCGCCTTGGCGATCGCTGGCGCGCCGGTAACGGGGGAGGATATTCCCTTCGACGTCATCGGCATCATCATGTCCGTCATCGCTGCCATCGCCGCGATGCAGGCTGCCGGCGGCATGGACTGGCTCGTCGCGCAGACCGATAAGCTGCTGCGTAAACAGCCGAAGCGAATTACGCTTTTCGCCCCGATGGTCACCTATTTCCTGACGCTTTTCGCGGGCACCGGGCACACCGCCTTCGCCGCTTTGCCGGTGGTCACGGAGGTCGCCAAGGAAAACGAGATTCGCCCATCGCGGCCGTTGTCGATCGCGGTCGTGGCCTCGCAGATGGCTATCACCGCCAGCCCGATTTCCGCGGCCGTAGTGTTCCTGGCCTCCATCCTGGAGCCGATGGGGGTGGGGTACCTGACGTTGCTTGGGATCGCGATTCCTTCGACGTTCCTCGCGGTCATTATCACCAGCTTTGTTGCCAACTGGCTTGGCACTCCGCTTTCGGAGGATCCCGTCTACCTGGAGCGTAAGGAAAAGGGGTTGGTGAAATTCCGGGGAAAGGTGCAGTACACCGAGAAGCCGGGCGCTAAGGCTTCGGTGTTGATCTTCCTACTCGCCATCGTCGCAGTGGTCAGCTACGCGGCGCTGATCTCGGATAACCTGCAGGTTATTGTCGACCCGACCCTGCCGCGCACCGAAGCGATCATGTCGATCATGCTTGCCGCGGCGATGGCTATCACCGTGTTCTGCCGAGTCGAGCCGGGGCGGATTCTGGAGATGGCAACTTTCCGCTCCGGGATGTCCGCCTGCGTGTGTGTCCTCGGTGTGGCCTGGTTGGGGACGACTTTCGTGAACGCTCATCTCGACGAGATCACGGATGCTGCCGGGGCGACCCTCAGCACCAAGCCGTGGCTGCTGGCCGTGGTTCTCTTCTTCGCGGCGGCCCTGCTGTACTCACAGGCTGCGACGGCAAAGGCGCTGATGCCCACGGCGCTGGCGCTTGGAGTTGGCCCGGTTGCTGCTATCGCTGCTTTCCCGGCCGTGTCCGCGCTTTTCGTGCTGCCGACCTACCCGACGCTGCTCGCGGCGGTCGAGATGGATGACACCGGCTCGACGCGGGTGGGTAAGGCGGTCTTCAACCACCCGTTCATGATTCCGGGTGTGGTGAATATTGTTCTTGCGGTGGCTTTCGGATTCCTTTTTGGGTCTTTGCTGATCTAGCTCCACGTTATTGCTGAGGGGAAAGTCGCCCTGATTCACTGTCGAGCCCGATATGGTTTCGGAGGGCAAAGGCAAAAGTCTGTTAGCGTGGATTTATGACTAACACCGCTAAGAGCAATGTTCTGAAGTCGCTGACCGCTGCCGTCGCTGCCCCGGCTCTACTGCTGGGCGTGGCTGCGTGCGGTGACTCTGGCGAAGAGACGGTCAACAACGCCACCGAGCAGGCGGGCGACGCCGCCAGCTCCGCGACCGAGAAGGCTGGCGACGCGGTGGATTCCGCGAAGGCGGACGAGTCCACCTCCACGACGGACGCTGCCGACGAGAACTCGGACCTGAGCCAGCCGGAGATCCTGCTGGACGGGAAGCCTGTTGACGGCGAGTTCGCTCCTGTGAAGGTCAAGCGCACCACGGATGATGGTCAGCAGGAGCTGAAGTACGAGGCTGGCGACGGTGCTACCGAGCTCGAGGTCGAGATCCTCGAGGGGGACAACCCGACCCTCGACGGCCTCAGCCTCAAGGTCGACGGCAAGGAGTGGGAGACCTCCGACCAGCAGGAGCGCGACGCCAAGGTCGTCAAGACCGGCGACCGCTACGTCGTCAGCACCGAGGTCCACGAAGACGATAACGAGCAGAACACCGCTTCTGTGAAGGTCACTTTCGACGCTAAGCAGTAGTCGGTGCCCCCCCCTCACCCCCAAGCAGCTCTTCTCGGAGACGCGGGTGAGTTTGGGGAGAAGCGCCCGGTAGCGCTAAAGGTCGGTCCCCACCAGGATGGTGGGGACCGACCTTTACTCATTGCTGGCCACGGTTCCACGTGGCCAGCCGGGGGCAGTGGCTAGGCCCTACTTGGCGTCTTGCGCCTCGTGCGGAACATCGATGGCCCTGTTCGGGTCCGTGCGCCACGGGTTACCGGAATCGATGAGGAACTGCTCCACCTGCTCCGGCGTAGCCCGCAGGGTGGGGTCGAAGTCCAGGTAGGCCTTCGTCTCCCGGGCGATGAGACCAGAGAGGATCAGCAGGCCGATCAGGTTAGGCAGCGCCATCAGACCATTCGCGAGGTCGGCGAAGGTCCAGGCCAGCTCCAGCTCCGTCGTCGCGCCAACCACCACGACGCACGTGAAGAGCATGCGGTAGATGGGGGATGCCCAGTCGCCGAAGACGCGCTGCGCATTACGCTCACCGTAATAGGACCAGCCCAGCAGGGTGGAGAAGGCGAAGAAGACCACCGAGACGGAGACGATCATGCCACCCCAGTCGGAGCCCAGGCCGGCGGAGTAGGCACGAGCGGTCATCACGCCCGCTTGGTCGGAGCCGAGCTCCCACACGCCCGTCGTCACGATGACGAGGCCGGTCATGGTCACCACGATGATGGTGTCGATGAAGGTCTGGGTCATGGAGACCAGGCCCTGGCGCACCGGGTGGGAGGTCTTCGCTGCCGCAGCTGCGACAGCGGCGGAACCCATGCCGGACTCGTTGGAGAAGATGCCTCGCGCGAAACCCATCTGCATCACGATGATGATGGACGAACCGATGAACCCGCCCACCGCAGAGGTGCCGGTGAAGGCGTCGCTAAAGATCATGCCGAACGCGGCCGGAATCTCAGCGGCATGCTTGATGAGCACGATGATGCCGCCGCCCAGGTAGATCACAATCATCATCGGCACAAAGCCGGAAGTCACCGTACCGATGGACTTGATGCCGCCCATCAGCACCGCGCCGACACCGACGAAGAGGAAGACCGCGGTCAGGCGAGGGTCAATGTCGAAAGTATCCTTCAGGCCCTCAGCCACAGCGTTGGCCTGGGTGAGGTTACCGATGCCGAAGGAAGCGATGACCGTGGCGATCGCGAAGAACCAGGCGAGGAACTTACCGAGCCCGCCCTTGATGCCGTGCTCCAGGTAGCGCTGCGGGCCACCGGAGATGTTGCCCTTCTTATCCGTGGTGCGGAAGCGAACGCCCAGGAAGGCCTCGGCATACTTGGACGCCATGCCGACCAGGCCGGTGACCCACATCCAGAACAGCGCGCCGGGGCCACCGATGGACAAAGCGGTAGCAACACCGACGATATTGCCCACGCCCACGGTCGCGGCCAGCGCTGTGGTCAGGGCCTGGTACTGGGAGATATCGCCCTCGCCGCCTTCGTCGTCGCGGTCCAGGAGCCCGTGACGGAGAGCGACGCCGAGCTTGCGGAACTGGACGCCGCGCATGCGGATCGTGAGGACCAGACCGGTACCGAAGAGGAGGGGGATGAGCAGCCAGGGCCCCCACACGAAGCCCGAGATTGTGCCCAACACATCATTCAACTGTGAGGCAAAAGTTTGTTCTTCCATGGTCTAAACATACGTCGGTGAGCTACGTCACTTGCCAGAAGGTCAAAAATTCCTGTCAATAACATGTACGCCAACATGCACGCAGCCACGGCGAAGTGAAGCTGTGGGAACTCTGGCAGCTTATGGGCGTGGGTAACAGCTTCCTGTCAACCTGGGGTTTTGGGGTCTCCCAAGTGGATTTTGTGACTTATGAATCACTAGGGTTAGCGACGATAGGCCGGGAACCGGCCGTCCATTTGGGCGCCCCCGCACCCGGCGAATGGCGCGCATGTGAAGGTCCGAAAGGAAGTTTTAGTGAGCCAGAAGATCAAGGCCCCCGATCAAAAGGGTGGCAGCGGTTTCATGTGGACGATCGTCGCGGTTCTGGTGATCGCGGCTGTCGTTATCGGCATCGTCGTCACCCGCGGTGGGTCGAAGGAAGACATCGCGGCGAACATGCCTCAGGAGGACGTCAACTTCACCATCACCGCGAAGGATAACGTCGTCGAACTGGCTTCTAAGAATATCGACAAGGACGCCCCCGTCGCCGACATCTACGAGGACTTCTCCTGCCCGTACTGCTCCCACCTGCTGGAGGCAGATCATCAGGACGTGAAGGAGGCCGTCTCTGATGGCAAGCTCAAGGTTCGTTTTAACTTCCTGAACTTCCTGGACGACGGCCGTCGTGGTCCGTCGACCCGTGGCGCTGCGGTGGCATACGCCATCGCGGAGACCGGGAATGTCAAGGCGTTCTGGAACTTCCATAACCACATCATGCTCGAGCAGCAAACTGTCGCACGGACCTGGGATTACGAGGATCTGGCGGAGGCCGCTTCGGCATATGACCTGGACGAGTCCCTGATCGAGAAGATCAAGAACGGCGAGCTGGAGGACAAGGGCGTCGAGGTTGGCGAGGCTAACGCTAAGGCCCTGAAGAAGAAGGTTGGCAAGGTATCCTCGCCGGTCGTCCTGATTGATGGCCAGCAGTTCGACATCAAGACCGGTGAGGACGATAAGCCCAAGTCCTGGGTTCCGGACGTGGTCAAGAAGTAAATAACTGCAGAGTGGGGGCTGTTTTTGTGGCTTCCACGGCCCCCGATTTGGTGGTCGGTGTTCTGGTGGGGTATCTTTAGATCCGCACCAAGGGGCTATGGCGCAGTTGGTAGCGCACCACACTGGCAGTGTGGGGGTCACGGGTTCGAATCCCGTTAGCTCCACAGAGAGAAAACCTCCGGTCTCATCGACCGGAGGTTTTTTCGTGTTTCGGTGGGGCCTAGCCACCAGCGCGGCCATGCGGCGGCTCCATCTTTCCCCCCAGGACCACGAGGTGCTACTGGTAGTCGCGAAGCACCTGGAAAGCCCGGCGGATGAGCTCGCGCCCTTCCTCGGGGTCGCGAGGCTCCGGTCGATCCAGGTACTCTCTGATAGCGGTCGCACTCGCGATGGAGTAGGCACCAATCAGGACCTGCGCATCAAAATGCGTTGCCCTAGGCATCCTGCTCTTCAGAGCCTTAACCATGGCGGAGGAGAGCTCCGTGTAGGTTTCCTCGCTGGGTGGGCGGCGCGAACGAGAGCTAGCGTGGTTGCCCAGCAATACCAGCGTGGACGCGGAGTAGAGATCCACGCCGTCGTCATTCAACGCCGCAGAGACGATCGCTTCCATCGCCTGATCCGCTGTCCACTCTTCAGGAAGCGCATTAACTTCCTCACTAATCTTGCCGAAGGCCCGGTGGACGAACTCGAAAATCGCCTCGTCGATATCCGCGAAGTAATTGTGGAAGGTGCGGACCGAGACTTCAGCTCGACCCGAAATCTGCGCGACCGTCGGGAGTCTATCCGGGTTTTCCAGCATCAGCTGAACCGTCGCCTCGGAGATCGCCCGCTGGGTCGCGGCCTTCTTCACCTCGCGATCATTCATGGTTTATACCGTAGTCTCCGCTGGCGGCTGGGAGTGCGACTGATGGAGCTTTTCGCCCTCGATGTCCAGGTTCGGCAGGATCTTGTCGAGCCATCCTGGGATCGACCACGCGCGGTCACCCAGCAGGTACATGGTTGCCGGGATGAGCGTCATGCGAACCACGAAGGCGTCCAGCAGAACGCCTGTTGCAAGTGCGAAGCCCATGGCCTTAATGAAGGGCTCATCGATCAGCATGAACGCCGCGAACACAGAAATCATGATCAGTGCAGCGGCGGTCACCACACGCGCACCATGCTTATATCCATTGGCCACGGCGTTGCCGGCCTCCTTGCCGCGCGAGACATAACCTTCACGCATGCGGGTGACAAGGAAGACCTGGTAGTCCATGGCCAGGCCGAAAGTCAGGCCGATCAGCATGATCGGCAGGAAGGACAGCAACGGCTGCGGGTCGTCGATCAGGCCGAACATGCCCTCTTGGAAGATCGCCACCGTCACACCGAAGGTGGCGGCCATGGACAGGCCGAAGCCGATTGCCGCGATAAATGGCACCCAGAGTGAACGGAATACCAGGGTCAGAACGATGAATGCCAGGCCCAGAACAATGGCGATATAGGGCACGAGCACGTCCGCGAGCTTTTCAGAAATGTCATCGAAGATCGGGGTGATGCCGGTGATGCCGAAGGTTCCGCCAGTTTCTTCCTCGAAGGAGCCCTTGAATTCGCGGAGGCGCTCGAGAGTCTCGGTGGTCGCCTCATCGGTCGCGCCGGTCTCCGGGGTGATGAGCACCTGGGCGGCGTCCTGGTTCTCTGTCGTGTCGATGATCTGGGCGTTCACGACGCCTTGAGTGCTGGAGAAGTCCTGCAGCAGCTCCTGGTAAGCGGCGGGACGGTCCTTCGCATCGACGTTGGCGGTATCCACGAACGCGATCATGGGGGCGTTGCGGCCATCCCCAAACTTCTCTGCAGTCATCTCGTAGGCATCGCGCTGGGGGGAGCCCAGCTTTGCCGTGCCGTCAGTTGGCATCGCCAAGCGCAGACCCGTGGCGGGGATCGCCAAAATACCAAGCAGGACCACTCCGGCCACCAGGGTTACCCATGGGCGCTTCCGGATCTGGCGTGCCCACTTGAGCCCCATCGTGGGCTTTTCGTCCTCCGGGTCGGGGACCTTGGGGCCGGGAATGCGGATAGCGAAAGCGCGCGTGCCCAGCAGGCCAAGGAGCGCGGGCAGGAAGGTCAGCGCGACCAGCACGGCGACCAGCACTGTGGCTGCCGCGGCGAAGGCCATGGCTGTCAGGAAAGGGATGCCGATGATTGACAAAGCGGCCAGTGCGATCAACACGGTGGCGCCGGCGAAAACAACCGAACCTCCCGCGGTTCCGAGTGCCATGCCCATGGCATGAGCACGCTTGTTCATGCTCATCGTGCGTAGCTGTTCCGCCAGTTCCTTCGGCGAGAGATCGTTGAGCCCCGAGGAGGAAATCAGCTCGTTGCGGAACCGGGCAACGATGAAGAGCGAGTAGTCGATGCCCACTGCCAGGCCGATCATGGAGGCCAGCATTGGGGTCATGTCCGAAATCGAGTCGGTGACCAGCGTGGCCAGCTGGATGCCGAGAATTCCGACACCCACGCCGACCAGTGCGGCGATGATCGGCAACCCCGCCGCGACGAGTGAGCCGAAGGTCACCAGTAGGACAATCGCCGCAACAGCGATACCGATGAGTTCGGCGGTGCCATCCATTTCGTTTGCCCCGGAGAACACATTGCCGTTGTACTTCACGGTGAGGTCAGTGTCGTCGTATTTATTAAGGACGTCGGTGACTGCACCGCGCGCGTCCGAGGGAACCTCAAGGACGGAGTCGTAGTCGAAGGTGATGCTGACGGTGCCGGTGGTTTCGTCGGAGCTCAGCGGGGAGAGCGCTTCAAGATCGGATTTGATCTGCCCCTTCGGCATGCCCTGTGCTGCCTTCGCCTTCGTCATCTGCTGTTCCATGCCCTTGGCGGCGAGAGCAGGGTTGACGATGGCCTCTTGGTCGGCCAGTTCGCCAGTGTCCTTGAGCTCACTCAGCATCTCGTCGACCTCTGCCATGACGGCGGGGTCGGTGAGCTTCTTGCCCTCCGGCGCTTGGATGACGACGGAGCCTGAGGGCACACTCATTGCATCTTCGTCGGAGCCGAAGCGCTCGTTCATCTCCTGTTGGGTGACGGTGGAGTCCATGTCCGGCATGGAGAATGTGGGGCTTGGGTCTTTCGCATATGTGGCGGCGCCGAAGCCGAGTGCGCCGAGGATGACGATCCAGGCGACCAGGAACGGCCACGCTTTGCGGTAGGACGTTTTACCTACCCGGTATAAGAATTCAGACATGTTGCAGAGACTATGCAATCACGAATTCTTGGGCAATGCGTGGCTCGGTCAATCACGTATAAAAACATGCCAATAACTGTGGCTATGTGAATATCATGTCAGGTCATGAGAGCTGTCGTTTCTAGCCGCGGAATGTTGGGGTCGGCGGCCTCGTCAGGGGGCGGGGACGCGATATAATCACACAGAGTGACCTGGTGAGCCATACTGCTGGGTACCCGTTTTCGACTTTAAGGTGACCCCATGTCAACTGCCTCCGCCGAGGCGAAGCAATCGTCGGTCGAACCTGCTGAGGCTGGTGTCGACTCCGTAACCGCTGAATCTCGAACCATCGGGGCGGGCCCAGCCTTCGGTATCCTCATGGCCGTCCTGGGGGCAGTGGGGCTGTTCTTCTCGGGGCTGATCATGCAGGACAAGGTCACGCTGCTGTCCAACCCGGGCTACATCCCCGCCTGCACGGTCAACGCGATCGTGTCGTGCACGGACGTCATGGCCTCTCCGCAGGCCTCCGCCTTCGGCTTCGCCAACCCCTATATCGGTCTAGTTGGCTTCGCCCTGGTGACCTTCTTCGGCGTCTCCCTGGCCGCGGGCGTGCGCTTCCCCGAGTGGATGTGGGCAGGCGAGCTGCTGGGCCTGATCTTCGCCGTGGGCTTCGTGCACTGGCTCGCCTACGAAGCCATCTTCGAGATCGGCGCCCTGTGTATCTACTGCATGGCCGTCTGGACCGTCACCCTGCCGCTGTTCCTGATGACCCTCGTCCGCTTCACCCGCGGCCGGGCGCACAACCGCGGCAAGGCGACCGGCCACGGGGTGGCTCAGCCGGTGATCGTGCTCATCGCCTGGTACCTGGGCTTCGTGGTCATCATCGGCAGCCACTTCTTCTTCTAGCTGCTCTTGCCTAGGCTCTAGGCACCATGGCCTTTTTCTTTTACGACGCCCATTGCGCCGTCTGCGAGCGCCTCGCCCAGACTCTCACTCGGCTCTCCCCGGGGCTGAGCTGCGTGGCGGGTTCCGCCGATGACCCGTCCCAGCCCGCCGACGTGCGAGCCAACATCGCCGAGCACGCGGTGTACCTGGGCGACGACGGCGCGCTGGCCCTGGGCCACCGCGCTATCGGCGAGGCATTGTGGCGCCACGGGCGGAACTTTGGTGTGCGCCTGGCGGGTCGGATGCTGCTGATCTGTGCGCTCTCGCCGATCTACGCGCTGGGCTACCGGCTGTTCTCACACAACCGGGCCCGCATCGGCAGGGTCATGGGGCTGGGCGCCTGCGAGTCCGGCGGCTGTGCCGTGCCCCGCGGCTAGTCGCGCCACCAGGTGTCCGCCGGCCCTGGGGGAGTGGTGCGCTTGTGGCGGCTGACCCGCCACAGGTGCTCGATGCGCTCCGCCGCCTCTGCAGGGACGTCCTTGCCCTCCAGGTAGTCATCGATGTGCGCGTAGGTCACTCCCAGCGCCTCCTCGTCGGAGAGCATGGGGCGATCTTCCTCCAGGTCCGCGGTGGGTATCTTTTCCCATGTCGACGCCGGCGCGCCCAGGTGGCGCAGGAGTTCAGCGCCCTGGCGCTTGTTGAGCCCCACCAGCGGCATTAGGTCGGCGGCGCCATCGCCGAACTTGGTGTAGAAACCCGTAATCGCTTCGGCGGCGTGATCGGAGCCAACCACCAGGGTGCCTGTCTCGCTGGCCAGGGTGTACTGGGCAATCATGCGCTGACGGGCCTTGATATTGCCCTTGTTGAAGTCGCTCACCGGCTCGCCCGTGAGGCTTTCCGAGACGGCGCTCGCGATGGCCAGGGTGGCGTCCTGAATATTGATGGTGACGGACTGTGACGGCTGGATGAAGCGCAGGGCGATCTGGGCGTCCTCCTCATCGGCTTGGGTGCCGTAAGGCAGACGTACCGCGTAGAACTCGGCTGAAGCGCCACGGCGGCGGAGTTCCTCGACGGCGAGCTGGCACAGCCGGCCGGCGAGGGTGGAGTCTTGCCCGCCGGAAATGCCCAGAGTGAAGCCCTTGGCTCCGGTGCTGAGCGCATAATCCACGAGGAAGTTCACACGTGCGGTAACCTCGGCCTCGGGGTCGATATGTGGCTTGGCGTGGAGCTCGGCGATGATGTGGCGTTGCAGCGCGGTGGTGTTCATGGGCGTCCATGCTAGTCAATCGTTTTTGCTTCTGGCTGTTCAGGCGCTACAATCAGTCGTTGTGTTTCAGCTTGGCACGTTGCCGCGCGTGAAGAACGTGTGAACGTGCTGCTTCACGCAGCGCTCGCAGTGATGCGAAAGTGTCGAGCTTTTGAGAAGTCTATAAAGAAAGGAGCGCCCGATGAAGGTCCGTAAGTCCCTTCGGTCGCTGAAGAACAAGCCGGGCGCTCAGGTTGTGCGTCGTCACGGCAAGGTCTACGTCATCAACAAGAAGGACCCGCGTTTCAAGGCTCGTCAGGGCTAATCCTTAGGGGATAGTTTCCACCGCGAGCGCGGCGCGAAGCCGGTTGCATTCCATGTGGGATGTGGCCGGCTTTTTGCGTTGCCTTGTGTGGGATCGGTTGGCGGTGCATCGGGGGGGGTAGAGGGGGATACTGAGTGTGGAATTACAATCTTGTATTCCGGGGCTCAACATGTAGTGGCGAGCTCAAATCACCACCTGCGCTTTTAACACCGACAACCACAATATCTAGTGTCTTGCGCACCTATGTGGCCCAAAATATTGTGGCAATACGGGTTGTGCGAGTGGTGACAGGTGTGTAATCTCAAGGCAGTCAACACGCCACAGACTCCGCCCACAGGGGCGGCGCGATACAGGAGATTTGCGCGGATATGATCACCGTTTACACCAAGCCAGCTTGCGTCCAGTGCACCGCAACCCAGAGGGCTCTCGACAAGGCTGGGCTGGAATACGAGATGGTCGATATCAGCCTCGACGATGAGGCCCGCGAGTACGTCCTGGCACTCGGCCACCTCCAGGCTCCGGTCGTCGTCTCCGGTGAGGACCACTGGTCCGGCTTCCGCCCAGACCGCATCAAGGCGCTGAGCACCGCGGCTGCCTAAGTCGCCGAGTGTCGCAGCGGCCCTGAGGCGTCCTTGACGGACACCGTGCTGCAGCTCGCTCGAGCCACGTAGCCCCGCGCCCGGCCTGAAGTGCCGTGCCAGGCCACAATTCTGCGGGCTGGATGCCCGCGCCGCCTCCCACGCTAGGAGCGGCACCTCAACCGCCAGCGTTAGAAACTTTGCGCTGTCTTTACTTATGCCTGATTTCGCCTCACGCGGGAGCGGGCCCAATGCAACAGCCCAGGTGGGAAGGGTCCACTGCGCCCCTGCGTCAGCACTGCACCCACGCGGGGAAGCCACTGGAAACCAAGAAAGGTCACGGTCGTCGTGCGTCAACTGCTCGTAGACACCACGCCCTTGAAGGTTCCCGAATTTCGCCGCCTATGGCAGGCAAACATCGTCACCGTTATCGGCGCACAGCTCAACATCATCGCTGTTCCTGCCCACATCTACGCGCTGACCGGCAGTTCCGCCTACGTCGGACTCGCCAGCCTCTGCGGCTTCGTCCCGCTGGTGGTCTTCGGACTCTACGGCGGTTCCCTCGCAGACAGCATGGACCGCCGAACCCTGCTCCACATCACCACCACCGGCATGATTCTTTCGGCGGCAGGATTCTGGGTCTTCGCGGCGACCGGTGGCGCCTCCGTGTGGCCCTTGCTTGCCCTATTCGCGGTGCAGCAGGGCTTCTTTGCCGTCAACCAGCCCACCAGGGTTGCCATCATTGCCACCCTCGTGGGCAGGCAACAGATCGCCGCGGCGACCAGCCTTAACATGACAGTCCAGCAGACCGGAGCGATCGTCGGTCCGGTGCTGGGCGGCATGTTGATTCCGATCCTCGGGTTCAGCTGGTTGTACTTCCTGGATTTTATGGCGCTGTTCGCCACGCTCTACGCCGTGCACCGACTGCCCGCGTTGCCGCCGCGGACTACCGATGACGGACAGCCCGCGAAGGCGGGGATCGCCTCCGTGATCGACGGCTTCCGGTTCCTGCTCACACAGCCGATCATCCTCATGACTTTCGCCATCGACCTCATCGCGATGGTTTTCGGCTCACCGCGGGCACTTATCCCGCAGATGTCCGCCGAAGACTTCGGGGAACAGGCCAGTGGCGGGATCATGTACGCGCTGCTGTTCGCGGCCCTGCCCGTGGGCGCAGTCCTCGGTGGACTGTTCTCCGGCGTGGTGACGAAAATCGAACGCCGCGGACTGGGCGTGACCTGCTTCGTTGGGCTCTGGGGCGTGGCGATCCTCGTCATGGGCCTGGCCGTGTCTGCAGCGAATGGCACAGTGGGATTGTGGGCGGCGGTGGCCCTGCTGGCCTTCGCGGCGGGTGGTGCTGCGGACATGTTCTCCGCGGTGCTGCGCTCCACGATGCTGCAGGAAGCCGCGACCGATGAGGTACGCGGCCGAGTGCAGAGCGTGTTCTTCGTGGTCGTCGTCGGCGGCCCCCGCATCGCGGACGGCCTCCACGGCTGGGCGGGCTCCCACTACCCGGCCGGCACCGTCACCGCAGCAGGCGGTGGCTTAGTCATCATCGGGACCATCGTGATGCTCCTGGTCGTGCCACGTTTCCTGACGTGGACGCCAGCAGCCGCCCTCGAAAACATCGAGGCCGAGCATCACGGGGATGCGGCTCAAGGCATTCAGAAAGAAGGATCTTAGAGTTCACATGCTCATCACGTACTTCTCATCAACGACCAACAACACGCACCGCTTCGTGCAAAAGCTCGGGCTGCCGAATAAACGCATCCCGATCTACCGCTACGAGGAACCGTTGGTGGTCGATGAACCCCACATACTCATCGTGCCCACCTACGGCGGTGGGGTGGGTATGGTGGGGGAGAACTCCCGACCCGTCCCCAAACAGGTCATCCACTTCCTCAACGAGAAGCAAAACCGGGATTATCTGCGAGGGGTCATCGCCGCTGGCAATATCAATTTTGGTCCAGATTTCTGCCTCGCCGGGGACGTCATCTCAGCCAAGTGCCAGGTGCCCTATCTCTATCGCTTCGAAATGATGGGCACGGAGCACGACGTGGAACGGCTCAAGGAGGGCCTCGCAGAATTCAAGCAGGCCATGATCGCCGAAGGCACCTGGGAATAACGGCCCGAACGCAACATTAAAACTAAAAACAACGCACTACCGCCAGCCACTGGCGTCCTAAAAAAAGAAGAACATCAAGAGAGGGAAATGATGGCCGAGAACTTTGGCAAGACTGTCGCAGAGCCAGTCAAGGAGTCCGAGAAGCTGGACTACCACGCGCTCAACGCAATGCTGAACCTGTACGACGAAAACGGGCAGATTCAGTTCGACGCGGACCACCAGGCCGCGAACCAGTTCTTCCTGCAGCACGTAAACCAGAACACCGTTTTCTTCCACAACCTGGCGGAAAAGCTCGAGTACCTGGTTGAGAACAAGTACTACGACAAGGAAATCCTCGACAAGTACGATTTCCCCTTCATCAAGGCGCTGTTCAAGCAGGCTTACGCCAAGAAGTTCCGCTTCCAGTCCTTCCTCGGGGCGTACAAGTACTACACCTCCTACACCCTGAAGACCTTCGACGGTAAGCGCTACCTCGAACGCTTCGAGGACCGCGTCTGCATGGTGGCCCTCGGCCTCGCGGATGGCGACGAGGAGATGGCGAAGTCCCTGGTGGACGAGATTATCGACGGCCGTTTCCAGCCGGCGACCCCAACCTTCCTCAACATCGGTAAGGCACAGCGTGGTGAGCCGGTGAGCTGCTTCCTCCTGCGCATCGAGGACAACATGGAGTCCATCGGCCGCTCCATCAACTCCGCCCTGCAGCTCTCCAAGCGCGGCGGTGGCGTGGCACTGCTGCTGAGCAACATCCGTGAAGCAGGCGCGCCGATTAAGCACATCGAGAACCAGTCTTCCGGCATCATCCCGGTCATGAAGCTGCTGGAGGACGCCTTCTCCTACGCCAACCAGCTGGGTGCCCGCCAGGGGGCCGGCGCGGTGTACCTCAACGCCCACCACC
The DNA here is from genome assembly GCF_030217065.1 of Corynebacterium sp. UMB4614. Classification (NCBI taxonomy): domain Bacteria; kingdom Bacillati; phylum Actinomycetota; class Actinomycetes; order Mycobacteriales; family Corynebacteriaceae; genus Corynebacterium; species Corynebacterium sp. UMB4614. The sequence continues at coordinate 22,198 of NZ_JASONC010000015.1, read as the reverse complement.
CGGACATCCTGAATTTCCTGGACACCAAGCGCGAGAACGCGGACGAGAAGATCCGCATTAAGACGCTCTCCCTCGGCGTGGTGATCCCGGACGTCACCTTCGAACTGGCCCGCAAGAACGCGGACATGTACCTGTTCTCCCCGTACGACGTCGAGCGCGTCTACGGCAAGCCCTTCGCCGACATCTCCGTCACCGAGCACTACGACGAGATGGTTGAGGACCCACGCATCCGCAAGAAGAAGATCAACGCCCGTGACTTCTTCCAGACCCTCGCGGAGATCCAGTTCGAGTCCGGCTACCCGTACATCATGTACGAGGACACCGTGAACCGTGCCAACCCGATTGCCGGCCGCATTACCCACTCGAACCTGTGCTCCGAGATCCTGCAGGTCTCCACGCCGTCCGTCTTCAACGAGGACCTCACCTACGAGACCATCGGCGATGACATCTCCTGCAACCTGGGCTCCATGAACATTGCCATGGCGATGGACTCCGCGGACTTCTCGAAGACCATCGAGACCGCAATCCGGGCGCTCACCGCTGTCTCGGATCAGACGGACATCGACTCCGTGCCGTCCATCCGCCAGGGCAACGATCACTCGCACGCCATCGGGCTGGGGCAGATGAACCTGCACGGCTACCTGGGTCGCGAGCACATCCACTACGGCTCTGAGGAGGCACTGGACTTCACCAACGCCTACTTTGCTGCCGTGATGTACGAGTGCCTGAAGGCCTCCAACAAGATCGCGATCGAGCGCGGCACGGCATTCCACGACTTCGAGAACTCCGAGTACGCATCCGGTGCCTTCTTCGACCGTTACGACCCGGCTGAGTTTGCCCCGAAGACGGAGAAGGTCAAGGAGATCTTTGCCGCATCCAGCATCGAGGTGCCGACCGCCGAGGACTGGGCGGAGCTCAAGGCCTCCGTGGCGAAGCACGGCATCTACAACCGCAACCTGCAGGCGGTTCCGCCGACCGGCTCGATCTCGTACATCAACAACTCCACCTCCTCGATCCACCCGATCGCCTCGAAGATCGAGATCCGCAAGGAGGGCAAGATCGGCCGCGTCTACTACGCAGCGCCGCACATGAATAACGAGAACCTGGAGTACTTCGAGGACGCCTACGAGGTCGGCTACGAGAAGATCATCGACACCTACGCGGTGGCGACCAAGTACGTGGACCAGGGCCTGTCGCTGACGCTGTTCTTCAAGGACACCGCCACGACCCGCGACATCAACCGTGCCCAGATCTACGCTTGGCGCAAGGGGATCAAGACGATCTACTACGTCCGCCTGCGCCAGACTGCGCTGAGCGGTACCGAGGTCGAGGGCTGCGTGTCCTGCATGCTCTAAGGAGCGCTCGCGCTGAATAGTTGAAGGGTGGTGTCGGAATGATCCGACACCACCCTTTGGCTTGGGGCTGTTAGGTCAGCGCCCTGCTGATGCCACGCAACCGTGGCGAGGGGAGGGGCGAGGCGTGTTTTACTCGCGGCCGCCGAGCTGGGCGTCGAGCCGCAGCAGGCCGCTGCCGTCGGCGCCGACCATCTTCAGGCGGTCGATGATCTCGCCAACGGTGGCCTCCTCCTCGACCTGCTCGCTCAGGAAGGAATCCAGCAGCGGTCGGGAATCGATGTCCTTGACCTCCTCGGCGACCCGAACGAGGTCGCGGATCATCGCGGAGACCTTCTTCTCGTGGGCCAGGGAGAGCTCGAAAGCCTCCAGGGCGCTCTCGATCTTGATCTCCGGGAGCTCGATAGTCTTCAGATTGACGCGGGAATCGCGGTCGATGAGGTGATCGGCGAAGCGCTGGGCGTGCTCCCGCTCCTCGTCGGCCTGCGCGAACATCCACGCGCTCATGCCGGTCAGAGAGAGGCGGTCCAGTTCGTACGCCAGCTGGGTGTAGACCAGTGCAGCCTGGTGCTCGGCGATGACCTGATTGTTGAGGGCTTCTTCAAGCTTTTGGTTGATACTCATAGCGCCAATATTACTGGACGGTGGGGCGTGTGACTAGGGGGAAGCGACGATGGTGGTGGAACGGGCGCTGGGACTGGCACGCAATGCTGGATTGCGAACCAGTGGTACCCGCCACCACGCCGTGCGGTGAAGAGCCCTGACGGGTAGAGTAGGTATGTATTCATTTCGCTCACCGCGCACTATACGCGCAGGTCAGCGGTTGGAAAGTTGGGAACTCTGCCGAGTTCAGATGAGGAGAATGCGCGTTTATGCCTGCTAGGCCATCTCAGTCCCCTGCGCAGCACAAGGCGGGGAATATCATCGGTTCCGTTAACTGGAATGAGGTTCCGGACGACCGTGACCTCGAGGTATGGGATCGGCTGACGGCCAACTTCTGGCTGCCAGAAAAGGTACCCGTCTCGAACGACATCCAGAGCTGGGCCACGCTCAACGATGCGGAGAAGAACGCGACGATGCGCGTGTTCACCGGGTTGACGATGCTCGACACCATCCAGGGCACGGTCGGCGCGGTCTCCCTGATCCCGGAAGCGACCACCATGCACGAGGAGGCGGTGCTCACCAATATCGCCTTCATGGAGTCCGTGCACGCGAAGTCCTACTCCCAGATCTTCATGACCCTGGCGAGCACTCGTGAAATCAACGACGCATTCCGCTGGTCCGAGGAGAACGAAAACCTCCAGCGCAAGGGTGAGATCATCCTTCAGTACTACAAGGGCGACGACCCGCTGAAGCGCAAGATTGCCTCCGTGCTGCTGGAGTCCTTCCTTTTCTACTCCGGGTTTTACCTGCCGATGCGCTGGTCCTCCATGGGCAAGCTGACGAATACCGCGGACATCATCCGCCTCATCATCCGCGATGAGTCCGTCCACGGTTACTACATCGGCTACAAGTACCAGCGAGCTCTCGAGAACGAGAGCCCGGAGCGCCAGGAGGAGCTGAAGGGCTTCGTCGTCGAGCAGCTGCTGGACCTCTACGACAATGAGGTCGAGTACACCGAGTCCATCTACGACGAGATCGGCTGGACCGAAGATGTGAAGCGCTTCCTGCGCTACAACGCCAACAAGGCGATGAACAACCTTGGCTATGACGGGCTGTTCCCGGTAGAGGAGACCCGCGTTTCCGCTGCCATCCTCGCTGCGCTGAACCCGGGTGGCGACGAGAATCACGACTTCTTCAGTGGCTCTGGGTCCTCCTATGTCATCGGCAAGGCGGAGAGCACCACCGACGACGACTGGGACTTCTAGCTCCGCGCTCCAGCCCATAACACGAACGGCCGGCTCGCTAGGTGCAGCGAAACGGCCGTTTGGTGTTTTCAAGCGTGGAGAAACCTTGGAACTACCCCCAAAACTGTGAAAGAACTGGAGGTTTCCCGCCACCCGGCTTCTTATATTCGGGAAAAGGGGATAACATAGCACCAACCCTTCGTGTAGGGACCCTTTCTGGGCTGCAAGGAAGCTAATGCTCTCGCACTCAGGGGAGGGTTCTGAGAAGGCCAAAATTCTTTGGAGTGTCAGGGAAAACCCCTCGACACTGCGTAGTCAGGAGGAATCAATGACCGCGGTCGCGCCACGGGAACCACAGCAAGTTGCTCCCGAACGCCCACAACCGTCTGGCCATGGGCGCCGAGGCAGCTTTGCCTGGCATGCGCTGACGACCACCGACCACAAGCTGCTGGGCATCATGTACCTCATGATGGCCTTCACCTTCTTCCTGGTTGGTGGCCTCATGGCCCTGCTTATCCGTCTCGAGCTGTTCAATCCGGGCATGCAGTTCCTGTCCCCGGAGCAGTTCAACCAGCTGTTCACCATGCACGGCACCATCATGCTGCTGCTGTATGGCTCCCCGATGGTGTTCGGCTTCGCTAACTACATCGTTCCGCTCCAGATTGGTGCACCGGACGTGGCCTTCCCGCGTCTGAACGCCTTCGGCTTCTGGCTCACCACCGCCGGTGGTGTCCTGATGCTGACCGGCTTCCTCACCCCGGGCGGCGCGGCTGACTTCGGCTGGACCATGTACCAGCCACTGGCAGACGCTATTCACTCCCCGGGCCTGGGTTCTGACCTGTGGATCGTGGGTGTCGGCGTTGGTGGTGTCGGTACCATTCTTTCCGGTGTGAACATGATCACGACCATCCTGGTGCTGCGCGCTCCGGGTATGACCATGTTCCGCATGCCGATCTTCACCTGGAACATCTTCGTTACCTCCCTGCTGGTCCTGCTGATCTTCCCGCTGCTGGCTGCTGCCGCACTGGGTGTTCTCTACGACCGCAAGCTGGGCGGCCACATCTACGATCCGGGCAACGGTGGCGCCATCATGTGGCAGCACCTGTTCTGGTTCTTCGGCCACCCTGAGGTCTACGTCCTGGCTCTGCCGTTCTTCGGCATCGTCTCCGAGATCTTCCCGGTCTTCTCCCGCAAGCCGATGTTCGGCTACGTGGGCCTGGTCTTCGCAACCCTGTCCATCGCTGCTCTGTCCATGGCTGTGTGGGCACACCACATGTTCGTCACCGGCGCGGTTCTGCTTCCGTTCTTCGCCTTCATGACGTTCCTGATTGCAGTCCCGACCGGTATGAAGTTCTTCAACTGGCTCGGCACCATGTGGGGCGGTCGCCTGACCTTCGAAACCCCGATGATGTTCGCACTGGGCTTCTTCGCCACCTTCCTCTTCGGTGGTCTGACCGGCATCATGCTGGCTGGCCCGGCAATGGACTTCCACCTGTCTGATACCTACTTCGTGGTTGCGCACTTCCACTACACCCTGTTCGGCACGGTTGCCTTCGCATCCTTCGCTGGCCTGTACTTCTGGTTCCCGAAGATGACGGGCCGCATGCTGGACGAGCGTCTGGGCAAGCTGCACTTCTGGCTGACCATGATCGGCTTCCACACCACGTTCCTGATTCAGCACTGGGCTGGTAACTCCGGTATGCCGCGTCGTTACGCGGACTACCTGCCGACCGACGGCTTCACCGGCTACAACCAGGTCTCCACCATCGGTGCCCTGATCCTGGCCGTCTCCGTGCTGCCGTTCCTGTGGAACGTCTTCAAGTCCTACCGTTACGGCGAGGTCGTCACCGTCGATGACCCATGGGGCTACGGCAACTCCCTCGAGTGGGCAACCTCTTGCCCGCCGCCGCGCCACAACTTCACCTCCATGCCGCGGATCCGCTCCGAGCGCCCAGCGTTCGAGCTGCACTACCCGCACATGGTCAAGCGCATGCGCGACGAGGCTCACGTCGGCCGCCACTTCTAAGAAGTCGGCCACGGTGCCGGGGCCAGCAGCCAGCTGGCCGCGGCGCATACTCCAGCACTGAGGTGCTGTGAGCGCAAACCACACCCTTACTACGCAGGGTGTGGTTTTTCTTTTGCCGAAAAACGGGGGTAGCGGATCCTCCTTGCCGCAGCCACTGTGGTTCAATCGTGGGTGTGACTAGCGCAAATAACTCCACCCCAGTCGATAATCTCCAGCCCACGAGGCTCGCCTTCCCCGAAGAGCTGGAATCCATCCTGAATAACGGCTGCGAACCGGCCGTCATCACCGTCACGGGTGACGACAAGCCCGGCGTTACTGCCCGCTTCTTCCGCAGCCTCGCTGCCCACGACGTCCAGCTCATCGACGTCGAGCAATCCGTCTTCCGTGGCAATCTCGCCCTCGCCGCCCTCGTCGGCGTCGACGCTGATACGTTGGCCACCCTGAACAACGAGCTGCCCGCCGACCTGGAGGCCCTCGGCATGAGCGTGCAGATCCAGACGGACACGGAGGCCATGGCGACCAAGCCAATGCCCTCCCACGTCATGGTCGTGCTCGGGCGCCGAATCACCGCCGAGGACGTCCAGCGCATCGGACAAACGCTGGCTGCCGAGGACGCGAATATCGATACGATTCGCGGGATCGCCGATTACCCGGTCACCGGGCTGGAGATTCACTTCACCGTCGCTAATCCCCGCCCGGGTGGCGGCGTGGAGCTGCGCAAGGCAGTCTCCGAGCTCACCGCTGAGCTGCACCTCGACATCGCAGTCGAGCGAGCCGGCCTGGCTCGCCGAAGCAAGCGCCTGATCTGCTTTGACGTGGACTCCACCCTCATCCAGCAGGAGGTCATTGAGATGCTGGCGGCCTATGCCGGCCGCGAGGACGAGGTCGCTGCTGTTACCGAGCGAGCCATGCGTGGTGAACTGGACTTCGCGGAATCCCTCCACGAGCGCGTCAAGGCCCTGGCTGGGCTCGACGCGTCTGTCGTGGAGAAGGTCGCCAACGACATTAAGCTCACCCCGGGTGCGCGCACCACGATTCGTACCCTCAAGCGCCTGGGATACAAGACTGGCGTGGTCTCCGGCGGCTTCATTCAGATCATTGAGCCGCTGGCCCGCGAGCTGGGCCTCGACTTCGCCCGAGCCAACACCTTGGAGATCCGTGAGGGCAAGCTCACGGGTCGCGTGATCGGCCCGGTCATTGACCGCCGTGCGAAGGCCGAGTCCCTCAAGGAGTTCGCCTGGTCCAATGGCATCAAGCTCAACCAGACGGTGGCAGTGGGCGATGGTGCGAACGATATCGACATGCTCTCCACCGCGGGCCTGGGCATCGCCTTCAACGCGAAGCCGGCCCTTCGCGAGGTGGCTGACGCATCCGTGAATTACCCATTCCTTGACCAAGTACTCTTCCTACTCGGCATCTCCCGCTCCGAGATCGAGCACGAGGACATGGCTGACGGCACCTACCGCCGCCCGCCACTGCAGGACTAGTGCGCGAGTACAACGAACCAGGGGAGTTGGAAGCAGACGAGCGGGAGCTGGTCCGGCGGGCGCATGCGATGCTCGTCCACCTTGCTGGGCACCCTGGTACCGAAGACCCACAAGACCCGAGCAGCGTGCAGGCTATGCCCATGGTCCTGCACCTGCCGAAGGTGGATGCGCCACTGCGCCACGATCTCCTGGCTGCGGCTGCCTCCGCCTGCGCCCGTGTCTGCCTCGACCCTCGAGCAGGTGAGGAAGACAGCGAGTGGGCCCAGGCATTAAAAAGCTGGTACGGCGCGAAGATTCGGAAACTCGCCCGCCGCGCCCGCGCCAGCAAGTGGGACGCGGTTCTTGGGCTGCCTGGGCACGAGGTGAATGTGCACGGTGCGATGGCCAAGGCGTTCCTACCCGGGCGCGTTGATGGCGTGGATCCGAGGATCAACAAGTTGCAGATTCAGGGTTCCGACTTGCCACCCGAACCTGGCCCGCTGCCCACACCCGAACCGGATCCATTGCACCCAGTCATTTTCGTGGACGCCGGGCTGGGCATGACGGTCGGCAAGGCCGCAGCCCAGGTCGGCCACGGGTCGATGCTTTATGCTGCCTTCCTCAGCCCGAAGCAGGCGGTTGCGTGGTTCGAGCTGGGCTGTCCCGTGCACGTGCGGGAAATCCCGGCCGAGGAGTTCGCCGCCAAGCGCGCGGCACTCGCGGAACGTCACGCCGCAGACGCCGCCGCTGCGAGCTCGCGGTGGATCACCGCGGTGGGCGGGCAGTGGCCGGTGGTGGAGGTCCGCGACGCAGGCCACACGGAGATCGCCGCGGGGAGCGCGACTGTTATTGCTGCCTCCTATGGCGGCCAGCAGCCTCCGCGTTAGCGCGATCCGCCCGGAGGTCTGGGAGATCGTATTTCGAGACTGCGAGGGCTGCGGGGAGCGCTCGGGACGTGACCCGAGCGATGCCGCCTCTCGCTAGTCCTCGCGGGCCCGAAGCACGCGACGCAGGATCTTGCCGGTCGAGGACTTCGGGATCGCATCGATGAACTCGATGGCCCGCACCTTCTTATAGCTCGGCACCTGCTCGGCCACGTAGGCCATGATGTCCTCAGCCGTGGCCGTGGCGTTCTGCTGCAGCACGATGAAGCCTTTGGGGATCTCCAAGCCATCCTCACCCGCGACCCCGATCACCGCGGCGTCCGCGACCTCCGGGTGCGTGAGCAGTAGGGCCTCCAGCTCAGCGGGAGCGACCTGGTAGCCCTTGTACTTGATGACCTCTTTGAGGCGGTCCACGACATAAACATTGCCCTCGGGGTCCTGGACCGCGAGGTCGCCGGTGCGCAGCCAGCCACCGTCCACGAGGGTTTCTGCCGTCTCCCGGTCGCGGTTCAGGTAGCCGAGCATTACCTGGGGGCCACGCACCCACAGCTCGCCGACCTCCGAGTGCCCGTTGTTCGGCCGCGGAATCTCCTCTCCCGATTCGACGGCGACGAGCTTGTGCTCAGTGTTTGCCACTGGCAGCCCGATGGAGCCGCGGGGCACGCTCATGTCCAGGTTCAGGTGGGTGACCGGGGAGGACTCGGTCATCCCGAAGCCCTGGTAGACGTCCACCCCGAGGCGTTCCTGGACGGCCTCCGCGAGGCTGGTGTCCAACGCCGCAGCGCCCGAGAGCACGGCCCGCAGGCTGCTCAGATCGAATTCCTCGACCTGGGGGTGCTTCGCCAGCAGCACCGCGATGGGTGGGGCGATGAATGTGAAGGTCACGCCGAAACGCTCGTGAGAGGCGAGGAAGCTGCCCAGCTCGAAACGCGGCTGGGTCACCAGCGTGGCGCGCTGCTTGAGCGCGAGGTTCAGCAGCGCGGTGAGCCCGTAGATGTGGAAGAAGGGCAGCACCCCGAAGACGACGTCCTCCCGGGTCACGAGGTCCTGATCCGCAGCCTGGCAGACGTTGGCGACCAGGTTGCGGTGGCTGAGGCGAACCCCCTTCGGATCCTGGGTGGTTCCGGAGGAGTACGGCAGGACGGCGAGGTGGGTCGCAGGGTCAAAACTGATGTCCTCCGGCGCGTGGCGCCGCTCGGCCAGCATCTGCTGCATTCCCGAATTGCGGTCGAGGTGGTGGACCTGTTCCTCGCTGAGCCCGGCGGCTTGAGCTGCCTGGGCGGCGTGATCGCCCATCGCGGCCAGCGTGACGAGCATGCGCGCGCCGGAGTCTTGCAGCTGCCGGGTGATGGCGGCCTCGTCCGCCAGGAGGGAGACCGGGGTGAGGGTCGCGCCCAGGCGCCAGACGGCGTGGGCGTAGACGACGAAGGCCAGGGAGTTGGGGCAGTGTAGTGCGACCACATCGCCGCTGCGGATACCGAGGTGGGAAAGCCCACCGGCAACGCAGTTGATGTAGCTGCGCAGCTGCTGATAGGTGGTTTCCGTGCCATCGGCGATGTCGATGATCGCAACCTTGTCCTCGTCCGCCGGATCCAGCTGGCCGAAGGTGAATTCGTAGATTCCAACGTCGGGGATCTGGATGGTCTCCCGCGTGCTCTGAACTGGCATGGCTGGTCCTTCCTAAGCGCCATCGGATGATCGCGCACTGTACGAGGCAAATATTTTTGCGGGCCCACCTAAAGCGGGAACCGCAGTTGGCACCATGATAAACGTCACACCACGGGCGTTAGGCCGATTTCATCGAGCCCACGGCGCGCTATTTCCCGGGCTGCGCATTCAGCCTGCGCAGCGCCCCGCGCGCCACATCCAGATCCGAGGTCTCCCAGAACCGTGGCATGCTGGCGCGGATGAAGGAGCCGTAGCGCGCGGTGGCCAGTCGGGAGTCCAGCACGGCGACGACGCCGCGGTCGTCCACGCTGCGCAGCAGCCGTCCCGCCCCCTGCGCCATCAGCAGCGCGGCGTGGGTCGCAGCGACTTCCACGAAGCCACTGCGGCCAGCTTTATCTGCGGTCTCTTTGCGGGCCTGCTTCAGCGGGTCATCCGGGCGAGGGAAGGGGATGCGGTCGATGAGCACCAGTTGCAGCGCGGAGCCGGGCACGTCCACACCCTGCCACAGACCCAGGGTGCCGAAGAGGCACGCGGACTCGTCCTTCCGGAACTTCTCCACGAGGCTGGACATCGAATCCTCGCCCTGCAGGAGGATCTCGTAGGGAACCACGCTGCGTAGTTGATCCGCCATCTCCTCGGCCGCCCGGCGGGAGGAGAACAGGCCGAGGGTGCGGCCACCGGCGGCGTTGATGAGCTGGGCGGCGTGATCGATGAACCCGCTGGATGGTCCACTGCGCCCAGGGGCGGCGAGGTCGCGGGCGACGTAGAGGATGCCGTGGGTCCGGGCGTCGAAGGGGGTGCCCACGTCGAGGGTCTTCGTGTCCTTCGCCGCACCCCATTGGGCGAGCATGGCGGTGAATTTCCCGCCTAGCGCGAGGGTCGCGGACGTCAGAATCACCGTGGATTGGGCGAAGAGCCGCTGCCGCAGCAGGTCGGCGACGGACAACGGTGCGACGCGGACGACCTTGCGGTTGCCATCGGCAGAGAGCCAGACGACGTCCTCCCCGAGCAGGTCCTCCTGATCCGCGGCGGCATCCGCGGTGGAGGCCTCGAGGACGCGCACGCAGGTATCGTTCAGCTCTTCGGTCGCCACGAGCAGGGCCTGGCGCTCGGCGGCCTTCGCCGGGTCGTTGGCGAACTCGCCGCCGGGTACCGAGTTGATCTGTCGGTTGGTTTTCCACGCCGCGTCCTTGAGTACGCTGAGGGGAACCTCTAGCCCGTTGGGAACCCCGGTCCACCGGCCGACGATCCGATCACCGTCGGTGGCGATCGCGCCGTCGAGAGCGGTGACCCACTCGTCGAGCGCCTCGGTCAGCGCATCGCCGGTGCCGTCCGGGCCGATCTTGCCGGTGCGTTTGGCGAGGATCGCGATATTGGTGGGGGAGAGCTCCGCGGTGGCTGTGGAGGTGATGCGGGACTCGAGCTCGTGGGCCTCATCGATCACCACGCAGTCGTGCTCCGGCAGGACCGGCACGTCGGAGAGGGCGTCGATGGCGAGGAGTGCGTGGTTGGTGACGACGATGTCCGCCTCGGCTGCTTCCGCCCGGGCCCGTTCCGCGAAGCACTGGTCGCCGAAGGGGCAGCGGCTCGCGCCGACGCATTCCCGGGAGCTGACGGAGACCTGCCGCCAGGCGGTGTCGGACACGCCGCGGTCGAGGTTATCCCGGTCGCCGTCCTCAGTCTCCTGAGCCCACTCGTGTAGGCGGGCAACCTGGGCTCCCGTTTTCGAGATTTGGGAGGGGTCGAGCAGTGCGTCCTCTTCTGCCTCGGGGATTGCTTCGTCGCCAATGCCGTTGATCTTGTTGAGGCAGAGGTAGTTATTGCGCCCTTTGAGGATCGCGGAGGTCAATGGGCGGGGGAGGTGTTCCTCCAGGGCGTCGGCGAGGCGGGGGAGGTCGCGTTCCACCAGCTGGCGCTGCAGGGCGATGGTTGCGGTGGAGACGATGACGGGGACGTTCGTCTGGGTGGCGTGCCGCGCCGCGGGGACCAGGTAGGCCAGGGACTTACCCGTTCCCGTGCCCGCCTGGACAGCCAGGTGCGTGGATTGTTCCATGGCCTCGGTGACGGCATCGGCCATTTTTTGCTGGCCGGGGCGCGGCGCACCGCCAATGCTGGCGACGGCTGTGGCGAGGAGGTCTTGGGTGGAACTCACGGGAGCACTTCTTCTACGAGTAACGGGAAAGGTACTGGTGACCGGTCGGGGAGCTGGCCGGTTTCTGCCCCAGTTAGCCCTGGGTGTGGGGCACGTGGCGGACGCTGATCACCGGCTCGTCGCGGGATAGGGCCAGGCCCTCCCACGGCAGGGAGACCAGCCGGTCGGCCAGCAGTTGGCGGGAATCCTCGAGGGTGGGCAGGCCATCCACTGGCTCACCGTCGCGGATGAGCGGGACGGAGAGTTCGATGGCATCCAGGATGCCGGTATCCGGGCGGGCCTCGCCGAAGGGGAAGGTGATCTCCTCCACGGCGGTGCCGGTGTCCCGGCAGGTTCGGATTGCAGCCTTTGCTCCGCCCTGCGAGTCCTTGCCGCGGGAGCGCTTCGCCACCGGGGCGCCCTCGACCTCGACGAGCTTGTAGACCAGCCCTGCGGTCGGCGCGCCGGAGCCGGTGACCACCGAAGTTCCCACGCCGAAGCCGTCCACCGGCTCGCTGCGCAGCGCGGCGATGGAGAATTCATCCATATCGCTGGAGACGATGATCTTCGTGTTGTGCGCGCCCAGGGAATCCAGCTGGTCGCGCACTTGCTGGGCGAGCACACCAAGGTCGCCGGAGTCGATGCGCACCCCGCCGAGCTCAGGGCCGGCCACGCGGATGGCGGTTTCCACGCCTTCGGCGATGTCATAGGTGTCCACCAGCAGGGTGGTCCCCACGCCGTGGGCGGCGATCTGCGCCCGGAAAGCGGCTTCCTCATCGGTCGTGCCGTCCGGGTGGGTGTGCAGTAGCGTCCAGGCATGTGCGGCGGTGCCGGAGGCCGGGATGTTGTAGCGGAAGGCTGCCTCGAGGTTGGAGGTGGCGTCGAAGCCAGCGAGGTAGGCGGCGCGGGCGCTGGACACCGCGGCGTACTCGTGCGTGCGACGGCTGCCCATCTCGATGATGGGGCGACCGTTGGCGGCGGTGACCATGCGGGCGGCCGCGGAGGCCACGGCGGAGTCCGCGTTGAGGATGGAGAGGATCACCGTCTCCAGGATGACGCACTCGGCGAAGGTGCCTCGCACGGTGAGGATCGGGGAGTGCGGAAAGTAGACCTCGCCCTCCAAGTAACCGTCCACCTGCCCGCGGAAGCGGTAGTTGCGCAGGTACTCCAGCGTCTCGGGCTGCAGGAAGTCCAGGTTTTCCAGCTGGGCCTCTGTGAAGACGAAGTCCCGGATCGCGCGGAGGACGCGCTCGGTGCCGGCGACGACCCCATAGCGGCGTTCGTTGGGCAGGCGGCGGGTGAAGACCTCGAAGGCGCACTGCTTCTCGGCGGTGCCGTCCTGTAGCGCGGCTTCCAGCATGGTCAGCTCGTACTTATCGGTGAGCAGAGCGGAGGAGCGCGGTGCGGAGAGGTACGGGTCGAGGTGGCCGATCGAGCCGTAGGCGGCGTCCTGTTGTGGGTTCTGGGCTGTGGAAGACAAGTGGATCCCTACGCGTTTTCTTCTTCAGGTGGTGCCGTAGCCGTCGAGTGGCCCCGGCGAATACTCACACTCTAGCGAGCGGTGCGGACAGGCAAAGAAATATTCCACCGCGATGCCTTCGCCGCCCCGGCGTGGCGACGGTATCCTTGGGGGCATGACTTCCCCAGCTGCACCAAGCGCAACCCCAGTTGCGGAGAAACGACCCGAGACCCTCGCGGATGCCGATCTGCCGTGGCAGTGCATCTGCTGGGACGATCCCGTCAACCTCATGAGCTACGTGACCTACGTCTTCGAAACCGTGCTCGGTTACTCCCGCAAGAAGGCCACCGAGTTGATGATGCGGGTCCACACCGAGGGTAAGGCCGTGGTCTCGTCCGGCGAGCGCGATAAGGTCGAGGGAGATGTCAAGAAGCTCCACACAGCGGGCCTGTGGGCCACGATGGAGCAGGCGGCAGGCTAGTAAGCATCCCGCGAGGCGAGGAGGACTCCCCACAGATGGAACCGTGGAAGAAGAAGACCGGCATGCTGCGTGGCACGCGCTTTGTCACCCAGCTCAACCCCCTGGAGCGGGAGACCCTGGGTAACTGCGCCGCCACCGTCGCCGATGCCCTGATGGAGCGGGTGCGCACCGCGCCAAAAGATGAGCTGGCGGAGCTGACCGGCTTGGCCAGCGGCCACTCGGAGCGCCCGAGCAGCCCGGCGCTTGCCCGACTCCTGCCGGACTTCTTCGCAGACGGCGCCGAGAAGGTCGAGGGAGATGCCGCGCTAACCCGGCAGCTCAACGAGACCGACATCATCAAGAGTAAGTTGATGAACCTCGCGCTCATTGCCGAACACATTGGCCCGGATGGCTCGGTGAACATCACCCTGAGCCAGGAGGAAGTCCAGCCGTGGCTCTCGGCCATCAACGACGTTCGGAACTACTATCACGAGCTCTGCCAGCCCGCGCTGCACGGACTGGAGGGGCCGGATCGGGTTGACGCGGCCAAGGAGTTGACCTCGTGGCTGGCTTTCCACCAGGACAGCCTGCTGCGCGCGATGATGGGGGAGCCGCCCGCAGAGATGATGGACAACCCGGATGGCGACGATCCGCAGAATCCGGACGAGGGCCGCGGTGAAGGGCCGGAGGGGCAACACGGCCCGGGCAACCGACCGACGGGCGAGTTTTAGGATGTCCGCCGAATTGTTCGGCGCCCAGCCGGGGCCCAGCAACTCGCTTATCGACGTCCGTGGCCTCGGCGTGGGGCACGCGATCAGTGAGGGTGGGGCTGGAGACTCCGGGGCCACGATCATCGCCGCGCCCGCCGGGGCAGTCGCCTCGGTCGATGTGCGTGGTGGCGGGCCCGGAACCCGTGAGACGGATCTGTTGGAGCCACACAATACGGTCGAGCAGGTTCACGCCATCGCATTGTGCGGTGGCTCTGCCTACGGCCTTGCAGCCGCGGACGGCGCGATGGCCGCCCTGGAGGCGGCGGGCATCGGCTTCCCCGTGCTGGGGGAGGACGCACCCGAGAAGATCGTGCCGATCGTGCCGGGTGCGGTGATCTTCGACCTGCTGCTGGGCCGCTGGGACTCCCGCCCCAGCCCGGAGACCGGCGCGGCGGCCGCCGAGGCCGCGTTGCGCAGTGCAACAATCGCCCGCGACGGGGAACCACCACGCGGGCAGGGCGGGAATGATGCAGCTCTCGCCCCCGCTACCGCATCGGGCAATCTCGGTGCTGGACTGGGAGCTTCCGCCGGTGCCCTGAAGGGCGGATTCGGGCAGGCCAGCGCGGTACTCCCGGAACTGCCGGGCGAGCTCGCGGCACTCAGCGGGGCGACGGTGGCTGCGGGCATCGTCGTCAACGCGCAGGGCGCGGTCTTCAACCCCGCCACCGGGCGACTGTGGGGCTTCGATGCAGAGCTGGCCGGTGAGTTTGGCGCGGCGTCGACCACGCCGGTCTCCGAGGAGGGCGCGGCGCACTTGCGCGGAATGAACCTCGCGGGCACCAAATTCCCCGCACCGGGCGACGGGCAGCCCGGCAGCCCGCAGCTGAACACCACCATTGGCGTGGTCGCCACGGACGCTCCGCTCACCAAGGCACAGGCCAAGCGCCTGGCGCTCTCCGCTCACGACGGCCTGGCACGCGCGATCCGCCCAGCACACATGCCCATGGACGGGGACACCCTCTTTGGGCTGGCCACCGGTATCCGTAGCGGCAGCGTGGACGCCGTGGGCATGTCCGTGCTCGCCGCCACGGCCGCCAACTGCGTGGAACGGGCTATCGTGCACGCCGTATTGGCGGCAGAGCCCGCCTACGAGCATCCCTCCTGGCGCAGTATCGTGGGCTGTTAAAGAACCCCACGGCTTCATCCCGTCACCGCGCCGGGGTGGTACCACCCCCTAAAGTTCAGGAGCCTGAGCATGCCGAACCTCGCCTTCGCCCTGCGGCTCGTGGCGGTGGCCTGGATTGTCCAGGTCATCAACATGATGCTGGGGTACGGACTCAACGCCTTCGGTATCCGGCCCGGTGATCCCTACGGCCTTCTCGGTGTGTTCGCCGCGCCTTTCCTGCACGGGGGCTGGGATCACCTCATCGCCAACTCCATGACTGCGGTTGTGCTGATCACGATGATCTGCTGGTCAGGCAGACGCGTCTTCTGGCGCAGTTCCCTGATCATCCTGCTCGCCAGCGGGGTGGGGACCTGGCTCATTGGTGGCGCGGGCACCGTTCACGTCGGTGCCTCCGGCATGATCTACGGCTGGGTCGCGTTCCTCATCACCCGCGGACTCTTTACCAAGAAGCTCAGCCAGCTGGCCGGCGGGGTCGTGGTGCTGTTGCTCTATGGCTCCCTGTGGACCGGGATTCTGCCCACTGACCAGGCCATTAGCTGGCAGGGGCACCTCTGCGGGGCGCTGGCCGGCATTCTCGCCGCCTGGCTGATGCCGAAGATGCCCACCGCCACCCGTGCCGTGCGCACCGCCGGCCAAGCCTCCCTGGGTATGTAGCCACGCCCCGTTCGCCCCGACCCCCCGGCGATGCATTCTCATCCCCGGTGCTCTAACCAATCCCTGCGACCCCACCACCCCGGCTCACCAGTCACAGGACGCGGCCGACGCACGGATGCGTGGGGCCGTGAGCGACGTCGTTAAACTAAGACCGCGAGAATAACTAAGGAAGGACCGAGTAAGCACATGGCGGAGCAGGCGGACGGCGGCAGCGCGGCAGGCAGTACCCCGGAACAGGAATCCCACAACAACGCGCCCATCGGGATCTTCGACTCCGGGGTCGGCGGGCTCACCGTGGCGCGCACGATCGTGGACCTTCTGCCGCACGAATCCATCATCTACATCGGGGATACCGCGAATTCGCCCTATGGGGATAAGACGATCGCACAGGTTCGCGAGTACGCCCGCATGGTCGCCGACGAGCTGGTTGCCCGCGGGGTGAAGATGATCGTCATCGCCTGCAACACCGCCACCGCGGCCTTCATGCGCGACGCCCGCGAGCGCTACCCGATCCCGGTCGTCGAGGTCATCCTCCCCGCGGTCCGCCGCGCCGTCTCTGCAACCCGGAACAACCGCATCGGCCTGATCGGGACCCAGGCGACGGTGACCTCCGGGGCGTACCAGGACCTCTTTGCTGCTAGTCCGGGCGTCACCGCCGTTGCCCAGGCATGTCCGCAGTTCGTGCCCTTCGTGGAGCGGGGGATCACCTCGGGCCGCCAGATCCACGCGTTGGCGGAAGGGTACCTCGAGCCGTTGAAGGAGGCCGGGGTGGACACCGTGGTGCTGGGGTGCACGCACTATCCGCTGCTCACCGGGGTGGTGCAGTTCGTCATGGGGGAGGACGTCACGCTGGTGAACTCCGCGGAGGAGACCGCGAAGATGGTCTACCGCACGCTGGCAGAAAGCGGACAGCTGGCGGATAACGACCCGGAGCGCCACGCCACCTTGTCCTTCGAATCCACCGGGGACCCGCACCGCTTTGCTCAGCTCGCACAGCGTTTCTTGGGGCCCAAGATTACGAGCGTGTCGCAGATCCCCGAGCTGCTGCGCTAACGCCTGGGGCACCGCGTAACCGTCCGGGACTCGACCCGGAGCCATCTCGAAACCACCCCGTTGAACGAAACCTGATCAAAAGCTTGCCCAAATATCGAAAAACGCCGGGCATCGTGAAACAATGTCCACTTATGGAGATGCTTGTGTTGGGTTGTTCCGGAAGCGTGCCCGGCCCCTCGGCCGCGGCCTCGGGGTATTTCCTGCGCAGCGCGGCGGGCGAGGGCGTGGTCGTGGACCTGGGCTCGGGGGTGCTCAAGCAGATGCAGCGCTATGAGGGCATCGACCCCTCCGGTTGCCACGTCGTCCTCTCCCACATGCACGCCGACCACTGCTCGGACGTTCCGAGCCTGCTGGTGTGGCGCCGCTACCACCCCTTCGCGCCGGCGAGCACCCGCCACAAGCTGATCGGGCCGAGCATCGCCGCCAAGCACATCGGCCAGGCCAGCGGCGACTCCCCGGAGGCGCCGGACGACCTCACCGACACCTTCGAGGTCCTCGACCACGTTGTCGGGCCCGAGAGCGACTTCGACGCCGAGACCTGGCCGCATCACACCATCGGCGACCTGCGGATCTATGCCGTAGACGCCATCCACCCCACCGAGGCCTACATTATCCGCTTCGAGGACTCCTCCGGCTTCTCCGTGGTCTACAGCGGCGACACCGCGCCGACCCCGGCCCTGGCGCGCATCGCCGCGGGGGCGGACGTCCTCGTCTGCGAGGCGACCTGGGGTGATGGGGCAGCGACCATGCCGGAGGGCATGCACCTCTCCGGCGCGGAGGCCGGTGAGGCCGCCCAGGCAGCGGGCGTGGGCCGGCTCGTTTTGACCCACATCCCGCCATGGGGGGATAAGGCCGCCACGGTCGCCGCGGCCGCCCGCCACTACACGGGCCCCATCGAGGTTGCCCGGCCGGGTCTGCGCATCAGCGAGCAGCACTAAGCGCCCGCTACACTGGCTGGCATGTCTAATACGCCAGAACAAAGCACCCATACCCGCGCCGATGGCCGCAGCGTCGACCAGCTGCGCGACATCCGAATCACCCGCCGTTTCACCACCAACCCGGCAGGCAGCGTGCTCGTCGAATTCGGGAACACCCGGGTGATGTGCACCGCCAGCGTGGAGCTCGGCGTGCCGCGCTTCAAGCGGGATTCCGGCGAGGGTTGGCTGACCGCGGAGTACGCGATGCTGCCCTCTGCCACCCACGAGCGCATGCCGCGCGAGTCCATGCGCGGCAAGGTCAAGGGCCGCACCCACGAGATCTCCCGCCTGGTTGGCCGCGCCCTGCGCGCCGCCGTGGACCTGACCGAGCTGGGCGAGAACACCATAGCCATCGACTGCGACGTCCTACAGGCCGACGGCGGCACCCGCACCGCCGCGATCACCGGTGCCTACGTCGCCCTCGCCGATGCCCTGGCCTACCTGCAGGAGCAGGGTGTTGTGCCGGGCACGCCGCTGCGCGACCCCGTCGCTGCCGTCTCCGTGGGCATCATCGACGGCGTGGCCTGCCTCGACCTGCCCTATGAGGAGGACTCGCGGGCAGACGTGGACATGAACGTCGTGATGACCAAGGCCGGCCGCTTCGTGGAGATCCAGGGCACCGGCGAGGCTGCGGAGTTCGACCGCGCGGAGCTCAACACCATGCTGGACCTGGCAGAAGGTGGTCTGCACCAGCTGATCGAGCTGCAACAGCGCGCTCTGAATACCGACCCGGCTTCGGGCCCGGTCACGCTCTAGAAACCCCCCACAGACCACGCGGAAGGAGGACGCAATGCAGGTGCTGGTGGCGTCCAGAAATAAGAAGAAGCTCGCGGAGCTGCAGCGGGTGCTCGCGGCGGCAAACGTCGAGGGCATCGAGCTGCTCAGCCTCGCGGACGTGCCGGAATATCCGGAGACCCCGGAGACCGGCGCGACCTTTGAGGCCAACGCCCGGATCAAGGCCCTCGACGGGGTGCGGCATGCTGGCCTGCCCACCGTCGCGGATGATTCCGGCCTTTCCGTCGACGCGCTCAACGGCATGCCCGGGGTGCTCTCGGCCCGCTGGTGCGGGGCCCACGGGGAGGACGCCGAGAACAACCGGCTGCTGCTAGCCCAGCTCTCCGACGTTCCCGACGACCGACGTGGCGCCCGATTCGTTTCCTCCTGCGTGCTCGCTCTTCCCTCCGAGATTGCCGACGCCGCCGGCCTGGCGGGCGAGGTGGCAGTCACCGGCGAGTGGGAGGGCCGGATTCTGCGTGCTGAGCAGGGCACCAACGGCTTCGGCTACGACCCGCTCTTCGAACCTGCGGAAGCGCCGGGCCAGTCCTCGGCTGAGCTCACCCCGGAGCGTAAGGACGAGCTCTCCCACCGCGGCAAGGCGCTGCAGCAGCTGGTCCCGGCGCTGCGTGTGCTGGCTCAGTCCGCGCAGTAGACCAGCCAGGTCCCGCCCGAGCGAAAACGCCACCGGGGCACCCAGCGCGCAATAAGTTCGAACGCAAGAAAGGAAGTGCACCGTGACCCCTCCATCCACCCCGAGCACGATCGTCGCCAACGCTGCGGCGGATCTGAGCTGGCAGGAGGACCTCTATAAGTACCTCCACGCCCACCCAGAGCTCTCTGGGGCGGAGGAGCAGACAGCCCAGCGCATCGAGGAGGAGCTGCGGCGCTTCCCCGACTGGGCGGTCACGACCGGCATCGGCGGCTACGGCATCACCGCAGTGCTGCGCAACGGCGACGGCCCGACGGTGCTGATGCGCGCGGACTTCGATGGCCTGCCCGTCGCCGAAGCCACCGAGGTGGACTACGCCTCGAAGCATTCCCAGCTCAACGCGGAGGGCCAGCGGGTGCCGACGATGCACGCCTGCGGCCACGACCACCACACCAGCTCGCTGCTGGGTGCGATGGCAATCCTGGACGCGACGCGGACCGACTGGTCCGGCACCGTCATCGCGCTCTTCCAGCCCGCGGAGGAGGCCGCGGTGGGTGCTCACCGCATGGTCTCCGATGGGCTGGACCAGATCATTCCGCGCCCGGATGTCTGCTTGGCGCAGCACGTCGTCGCGGGGCCTGCGGGCGAGATCTACACCGCGCCGGGCCCAGTGATGACCTCCTCGACGACCATCGAGATCACCCTGTACGGGCGCGGTGCGCACGCCTCGATGCCGCACCGTTCGGTCGACCCGGTGGTGCTGGCCGCATCCACCGTGATGCGGCTGCAGACGATCGTGTCCCGGGAGGTCCCGCCAGGCCAGTTCGCCGTGGTCACGGTCGCGTCCGTGGAGGCGGGTAAGGCCAATAACGTGATCCCGGACTCGGCGAAGATCTCCCTGAGCTGCCGTTTCTACGATGAGGACCTGCGCAAGCGCGTGGTAGCCGCGATCAAGCGGATCGTGCGCGCCGAGGCCCAGGCAGCGGGTGCCGACCGGGAACCGAGCTTCAAGTTCGTCGGCATGCTGGGCGCGACCGACAACGCGGCCGAGGCCTTCGAGACGGTGCGCCCGGCCTTCGACGAGCGCTTCACCGAGAACAGCCTGGACATGGAGCCGTGGACGGCCTCCGAGGACTTCTCCGTGATCCCGAAGCACTTCGGGGTGCCTTATCTGCTGTGGACGGTGGGCATTACGCCGCGCCGTCAGTGGCAGCGCGCCGAGCAGGCAGGCCGGTTGGATATCGACATTCCGACGAACCACAACCCGGGCTTCCTTCCTGACCTGGGCACGCTGCCGGTGGCTACGGAGGCCGCGGCGGTCGCGATTCTGGCCTGCCTGCGGCGCAGTTGGCCGGATACCTCCAGCCCGGAGGAACTGCGGCAGCAGCCGACGGAAAAAGAAATCGCCGCGGCACAGATCGAGACTGCGCCGGGCGACTAAACCGGGCGATTAATAAGTCCCGGAGAGGAGGAGCGGGGTGGTGCCGGGGGTCCGCCGGCACCGCAACGCCGTCGGTTAGTTCAGAGCGAAAGCTTCCTTGACCTCGACGCGACGCTTGTGCTCGACGAAGAAGCTCAGCAGCGGAACCACACCGGCGAGGATGGTGGTAAGCCACTTACTGGGCTCCCAGCGTGCCTTGGTGCCCAGATCCAGGCAGGTGATGCAGTAGAGCATGAAGAAGATGCCGTGGGCCGGGCCGATATAGGAGAACCAGGCTGGGGTGTTATCGCTGCCCAGGATCAAGTACTTGAAGGTCATCTCAACGACCAACACGAGCAGCCAGATACCGGTGGCGATCGCCATGACCGAGTACCACTTCAGGGCCTTTGCGACCCGCTGCTGGCGTGCCGGGTGGATCTGGGCGCCCGCTGGCTGGGGCGAGGCTGGCTGCGTCATCTCAAGTTCTTCCTCTACGGTTGGGGTGGATTATCGGGAATCGGGCGTGCGGGCGCTAACCCTCGTTGGCCTGGCGCTTCCTTCGTTCTTCCTGGGCCGGTAGCGGTGCCGAGCGGGCATCCCGCCTGCGGTGATCCTCGAAAACCTCCGCGGTCTCGGATTCCCTCGTTGCGCTGGGGGCCAGGAAGTCTTCCGGGACCTCGGTGAGCTGGTCTTCCGCGTATTTTTCGACGGCGGCCTCGTCGTCGCCGAGTAGGCGCTCCCGCTCGTATTCGATGTACTTGCGGTAGGTGACGATAAGGAAGATGCCGAAGATCGGCCACTGGAGCGCATAGCCCAAGTTCTGGAAGGAGCCGCTGGTGGATTGCCAGCGTTCATATTGCCACCACGCGAGTAGCAGCGTGGCGATGACGCCGAGTGCGAGAAAGATGATCTGCACAATGCGCACGCGCAGGGGAAAGGGCTCCTGCGGATCCTGGTTTTCGCGCGATTCCTTCACAACTCCCGAGTCTACCCACGGCGGGGGCGAATCCAAATGACCGCCGGATGAGAAAAACCGGCGGTCACGAGGGAAAATATGGTGCGCCTGGGGAGACTTGAACTCCCCGATATATCCTAGATCAGACAAACAACCGCCCGCTGACCCTTCGGTTTGTACACTGCATATCGCTCTACCTCATACCCATTACGCTGCACGCGGTGGGAAAACAGAAAAAGAGATGTGCCCCCGCCCCGCGCCACTGAACTGCTCCCCGTTAGTTGGACTGAGAAATCAGCTACTAACTGGTGGGGAGCGGTTTTCCGCTCAGAGCACGAAATCCGCTGAGCGAAGATCAACGCGAGTAGTAAGTGGCCAGTTCTGGCCAGATCATGGGACACCAGCGCGCTGCAAACAGAGTCAGGGTGTCGAAGTGCGCATTGAAGGGTCCCAGGTTTTGTTCCGTTTGAGTAGATGGGAAAATCTGGAACATGCCGAAGAAATTTGACCAGGATGCCAAGGAT
>NZ_JASONC010000014.1:0-59883 GCF_030217065.1 Corynebacterium sp. UMB4614 | reverse complement strand
TGATCTGCTTGGTTCATCACGCTATTGAGTTCTCAAACAACATATGCACACAACAATCCACAACCACAACACTGTGGCGCTTCACGTTGAGGCGGATTCCGAGCTTATCACCCACATGAACCAGAAGCAAACCGGAGAAAAACTCACGATCACTTAGCGTTCACACACTCGGTGACAAGAAACAAGACCGAAGGGAAATCCAACCACCCGGTAATAACCGGCGATCTTGCAGGATTGCTAAGCTACACCATCCAAGAACCAGATGCAAACACAGAAGAAAAACCGTTAAGGATCTTGATTCCCCCGTTCGCACCGAGCCTGTCGGCCTCGCTTGCAGATCAATAATCTACACACAGCCCACAACAAACACAAAACCCCAGCTCAACATCGTTTATGAACTGGGGTTTCTCTGTGGGCACGGACGCTATTCGCCCAATGTCTGAATGTGGCCGGCGTTCCGAGCATCCTGCTTGATGATGCGGGCGTAGAAGACCCACACCGCTATCGCCACATAGAACGCAGAGATAAGGACACCGATGGCCGCTCTCGGTAACGGATCAACGTCTCCAGTGAAGAACAACTGGAAACAGAACACTGTCACCATTGCCATGCCGTAGGCGAGGAAACCCCCAAGCGTCAGCGCACCGGCCTTTGGCCACCGCAACGTGGCGAGTGCAGTTAACAACGTGGTGCCCAGAATGAGGAAGAGCACGATCAGCCCCAGCATCGGCGCACCCGCCAGAATCTCTGTTCCGCTGAACTGCTCCCGGAGCGTGCTCTCACTATTCAGCAACGCGGGATAACCGACTAGGACCATGACCAAGGGCACCGACCAGCTGGTCCTAACAGTGCCCACCAGCGCAGCTTTACGCCATGCCCGCCTACTTCCGCCAAAGGCCAACCATTGAACATAGTTTTTTGGCAGCCCGTACGCAGTGAGCAGCCACCTGCTCCCGATGAGGGCGCCAACAAGTGCGATCCCTAGGTAGGCGCCGATCGTATCCGCCGCCCAGGGCCAGAATGCCAACACGAGGCCAAGAGCCAAGGCGATACCGCACTCCCATTTCGCCAAGGTGCGCCCCAGCAGGCGCAGTGGTTGGATCACCGCCGCGTCGAATGCCGTGTCTGCTTCGAAAGCCGCCTGCTCTTCGCGGCTCAAGTCCTCCGCATTCGAGCCTGCCGGGGTAACGGCTCCACCTTCAGAGCTCGACGCCGCCTTCCGCGATTTCGCCTTCTCCGCTCGGACCAGGATGTCTTGCTCACCCACCGCGTCATTGCGAATCTCCACCTGCGCACTCCAGCCCCGGTAGACGGCGTAAGCGAGAAGAAGCAGATAGCCCACAAGGCAGGAGAGCAGAAGCTTTCCCGAGGTCAGCATGCCGTTAGCGGTCCGAGAAATCACCACGACAATGAGGAGATAAAGCGCCGAGGCCGGCAGCGCCATCCCCCACATAGCTGCCGCTAGTCGGCGGATCTGCGCCGTGGTCAGCCCGAACGCCCGCAGTTCTTCGCCCTTCGGCTGGAATACCAAGTGCACGCTTCCCACAGCACCACCCAGGAAGATGGCATAAAAGAAGTTCATTGGCCGGTGTTCCGCCTCGCCAACGATCGCGAGGAAGCTGATGAGAACTACGAGGAGCACCCTCCACAGCACGCTCCGCCACGACGCGAAGAGGAAGACCCGGCCCATCACTCGGGTGTTCACTCGCTGGACCTGGGCCGAAGCCTCGCCCGCTACCCCCTTGCTTTCCGCCACCTTGATCCCACCGTCCAATGGCTGGGCATGCCGATCACTCGTCTTATTACTCATCGCCGGCCACCTCTCCGGTGAGCGCGAGCACCGCCTGCTCCAAGTCCGCGGCCTTCAGCTGGACACCGGCGCGTTGCGCTGCCGACTCTGCCGCCACGGCTTCCGGCGATTCGGGGTCATAGCTGAGGGTCAACCTGCGCAAACCGGTGCTGGTGACGTCCTTAATAAGGAAGGAAGAAGGGGCGACGGGCAAGGAAGCAGACCACTGCTCGAGGAAGGCGGACACTGCCTGGCTGGGACCGGAGACCAGGTGGATGCGGCCGGAGACGGTCTCGAGGGGGCCGGATTCCAGGAGCTTGCCCTCGTCGATGATGATCACCTGATCCAGCAGTCGGGCGACGTCCCCGAGGTGGTGGGTGGAGAGGATCACCGTGCGGGGATTGCGCTCCAGGTCGGCCATGAGGAATTGGTAGAAGGCCTCGCGACTCTGCACGTCGAGGCCGAGATAGGGCTCGTCCAGCAGGGTGATCGGGCACTGCGCTGCCAGGCCGAGGATGATGCTCACCGCCGAACGCTGACCACGAGACATCGCGCGCAACCGCTTGCTGGTATCGATGCGGAAAGCCTGGATCATCTCCTCCGCGAAGGCCTGATCCCAGGTTGGCCAACGAAGCTCCGCGATCCGCAGCACGCTACGCACCGGGAGGTCCTGCGGCCACGTGGCATCCGGGCCGGCGAGAATGATGCGCTCCAGCGCCCACTCGTTATCGCGGATGGGCTGACCGTCCAGGGTCACCGTGCCGGAGCTGTTCAGCTGCTGCGCGATAGCCCGGAGCAGGGTGGTCTTCCCCGCTCCATTCCGTCCGATCAGTCCGTAGACCTGACCGCCCGGGATCTGCAGGCTGATGCCGTCGACGGCCGGGTGGGTTTTCTTGCCGAAGCTGACCGCCAGCTCCGATAGCTCGATGCTGGGTGTAGCGCGGGGCGGGATGCTCGTTCCAACGCTTTCTTTCAGGTGGTTCATTGTTGTGCCTTCCTGTGTGGTGGGACGCGTGGTGCGTCGACTTAACGGTCTAGCGTGATGCTCTGGGCTAGTTGCCGCTCGAAGGGCAGTGTTTTACCTGCTCGCCGGTGCTCTGCATTGGCGGCTGGAGTAACCCGCGGGGCACGGGCTTCGGTGCGTTGTTGGGGTCAGTCATAGAGCCCCCGGCTTTCAGCGACGCTGCCCAGCAGCTCGCGGAGCTCGCTGGCGGTCATGTCCAGCTTCGCGGCCTCGTCGACCAGCGGCACCAGGTAACGGCCGGCGAAGGCCTCCTTGCGTTGCGCGATGACCTTCTCCCGCGCGCCCTCAGTAACGAACATGCCGATACCTCGCTGTTTCTGAAGCACCCCGGCATCCACCAGCAGGCTCAAGCCCTTGCGGGCGGTGGCCGGGTTGATTGCGTGGAAGGCCGCGAGCTCGTTCGTCGACGGTGCCCGCTCCCCCTCTGGCAGGGAGCCGTCCACAATGGCATCCGCTACGAGCTCAGCCACTTGCTGAAACAGCGGCGTGGTGGCTTCCTCCATGGCACCTCCCTGTATTCGTGTTCGATCCCCTCGATGGGGCTTGGTTGACGTTCACCGTGCGACCAGGTTGCGGTTCAACACCGCGCCCTACCTAGTCGGTTAGTTACTTGTGTAACCAACCATACAACAACTCTTTGATGCACACTAGAGGGGAAAGCGCCACGCGCACAGGCGCTCAAGAAGTACAGTGCGCAATGGATAATGCACTGAAAATTGTGAAACTAAAGAAACGGACAACCGACCCATCATGCTCGAACGAACACAGATCTTCGTCGATACCTCTTATCTCCTAGCTAGCTTCTATAACTCCTGGGAAACCGGCGCCCGCGCGCAATTAGAAATCGACCTCCCGGAGGTCGTCTGTACCTTGGGCCGTATCGCCCAGGACCAGCTCAAACAGCCCATTCACCGACAATTTTGGTACGACGGCATCCCGGAGTCCGGACCACACCGCTACCAGCGTTCCCTGCGCAGCGAACCTGGGGTGCAGCTACGCAGTGGCCAACTCATTGAATGGGGAGACCGCCGCACGCAGAAGGCAGTGGACACCCGCCTGGTCGCGGATATGGTGCTCGCTGCCGTCCGTGGCAACGTCTCGGATATCGTCCTCGTCTCCGGCGACGCGGACATGCTGCCCGGCGTGGAAGAGGCCGTGAATGCGGGCATTCGCGTGCACCTCTACGGCTTCGGCTGGGACTCCATGTCCTCCCAGCTGCGCTTCGCCTGCGATACCACCACGATCCTCGACCCTCGCGAGGATTTCCGGGACACGATGCGGCTGCAGATCCTGGAGGGACCGCTGCCCGCCAACGCCAGCACCACCCCAATCCCTGGGGAAACGCAGGGCGAGGACAGCCCCAGCCCGGACTTCAAGCCCCTCGGCGATGCAGAAGAGCCCGAAGAGTCCGGACCGAGCGTCATTCCGGAAATGGAGCACAACAAGCAGGTCACCGAGCCCACGGCAAAAACGGACAACAACGTCCCCGGGGACACCGCGGAGACCGCTGCTGCTGCGGAGCCGACCTCGGCAGCAGCGTCTGAGCAGGCTACGACCGAACCCGCAGCAGCCAAGGAAAGCCCCGCAAGCGCAGCACAAGCCACCTCTGCGGCGCACCCTGCTGCACCAAAGTCGGCGCCGAAGCCCGGACCCAAGCCGGGTCCGGCACCTACTGCCTCCGCCGAACCAGCGACGTCCGAGCCGTCCGCCGAAACGACGGCACAACCGACCCCCAACACCGTCGCAGCTCAGGGTGCTGCGGCACCGAACGACGCGGCGCCGGACAACAAGACGCCGGACAACGCGGCTGAGCAGAGCGGGGCAGCCCAGTCCCAGGCACAGGAACCAGCCACGGCCACCGAGGACACACCGGAAGCAGCGCGGAAGCCAAAGCCAAACCCATCCATGATGGCCCGCCACCGCAAGCTGCGCTCCCGCTACGTCCCGCTCCCCAACGAAGTCTGGGCGTCCGCGGGAGAGCAGAACCCCTACGACATCGGCCAGCAGTACGCCGTCTGGTGGTTCGACAACGCCGCGAGCGAGGCCCAGAAGGATAACGCCCACCTGCTCTCTGGCGGCGGCCTTCCCCCGGAGATCGACCGCCCACTCCTGCAGTTCGCCTGCGATACCCTTCACGAATACACCCTGACGGAGGCGCAGCGCGTCGGCCTGCGCGATGGTTTCCACAGCGGTATCCGCGGCATCATGCTCCGCGGCCCGCGCGGTTAAATCCGCCCTTCGGTGTGCATGTGTTTTGATATACGCATGCACACCGGAACGACCGTCGAGCACAACCAAGCATCCGTCACTGGATTCAGCACTGCGGAAACGCAGCCCGATGCCCTGAGCCCGCTGCGCACAATCGTGCACATGCTGGTCACCGGCGCGGTCGCGGCAGTGGCGACGGTCGTGGCCTGGTTCATCATGTCCAGGCCGAGCCTTCCGGCGTATAACACCAGCTACGTGCTCAAGGCGCTGAGCAGCGTCGGCTCTGTGCTCGTGATCCTCTTCGCTGCGGTGTCGGTGTACTACGTGCTCCACCCGCGAACCAACTGGTCGAATTGGCAGCGCCGAGTTCTCGCCGTGCTGCTCTACCTTGCTCCAGCGGGCCTGGTGATCACCAGCATCGGTATCCCGCTGGCCGCCACCAGCCTGTACCTGGATGGTGTGAGCGTCGATCAGGCTTTCCGCACCCAGTTCCTGACCCGTCTGACGGACACTCCGGGCTGGGTGGACATGGCCTACCCGAACATGCCGAGCTTCTACCCCGGCCTGTGGTTCTTCACCGGCGGTCTCTTCGCACGCATCACCGGGTTGGCGGGCTGGGCTGCCTACCAGCCCTGGGCGTTGATGACCCTGGCCGCGGCTTTCTCCATGCTCGTTCCCCTGTGGCGCCACCTCACCGGCTCGCTGGCCTCCGGCGCGACGGTTGCGCTGGTCACGGCGGTAGCGACCCTGCACGTAGCCCCGGAGGAGCCCTACGCGGCCATCGTCGCGGTGGGCATGCCAGCCGCAATGGTGATGACCCGCCACGCACTGCTCGGCTCCCGCTGGGCACTGTTCGGCGTGATGGTCTACCTGGGACTTTCTGCCAATCTGTACACCCTCTTCACGGCACTCTCTGCACTCTCGGTGGTGGTCATGGCCATCGCCGCCGCGATCCGGCAGAAGGGAATCCGCCCGCTGCTGAGCCTGCTGGCCATGGGGGTCGGCTCGATCCTCATCGCGCTGCTTGGCTGGTTCCCCTACCTGCGCGCGCTACTCACCCAGCCCCACGGTCCAACGGGCAAGGCACAGCACTACCTCCCCGAAGATGGCACCGCGTTGATGATGCCCTTCTTCGACCTCTCCGCGCTCGGTGTTCTGACCCTGATCGGCCTGGTCTGGCTGGTTGCCCGCCACCGTCAGGACGACGCCCGCGCCCTGCTGGTCGGCATCCTCACCGCCTACGGTTGGGCGGTCGCCTCCATGGCCATGCCGCTGCTCGGCACGACCCTGCTGGGATTCCGCGTGGCGCTGCCGATCGCGCTGCTCTTTGCCGTGGCCGGCGCGCTGGCGATCATCGACCTGCGGGGTGTGGGGATGCCGAAGTTCTACCCGGCGACCGTGGACCCCGCGAAGTCCCGCGGTGTGACGCGCGTGTTCGCCGCGATCCTGGCATTCGGGACGCTCTACTACGCGATCGATATCCCAATGAATCACGAGAAGAAGATCGATACCGCCTACACGGACGCCGACGGCAACGCCATGCGCGGTGACCGCATGCCCGCGGACGCCACCGTCTACTACGCGCAGATCGACGAGCACCTCGCTGAAAAGCTGGGGAAGCGCTCCGGGGCGACCATCCTCACCGATGAGCAGCACTTCATGAGCTTTTACCCCTATCACGTGTATCAGGCGATGACTGCCCACTACGCCAACCCGCTGGGAGAGTTCGAGCGGCGCAACGAGGAAATCGAGTCCTGGACCCAGATCACCGACCCAGATGAGCTCATCGCCGCGATGGATCGGGCAGCCGAGGAAGAAGGGTGGACCGCGCCAGACGCCCTCGTCCTGCGTGGCGAGGTGCCAGCCGAGGAAGGTGGGCCGGCGGGTCGCGACGCCACCCCGATGGAGGAAGCGGAGTTCTCCTACCTCATCGCGGATGACATCTACCCGAACCAGCCGAACGTCCGTTTCCGCACCGTCCACTTCCCGGCGAGCGCGTTCCAGAAGCACTGGGATGTCACGCAGATTGGGCCGTTCGCCGTCGCGGTGCGTAACTAAGGCCACGCGCGTACTAGTCCACATTTGACCGGCGGTAACGTACAGTTATTAGCCGTGTCTACGGTGCAGCAGCAGAATAATAAACAGCCAGATCGAGGGTCCGAAAGCGCGGTGAACCCCACCGCGCCGCCTCAGGCGGGCTCGGCCCCGAAGAGTGGCACCAGCAGTCGGATCACGACCCTCGCGATCGTCTCCGGCTTGCTGGGCTTCTTGCTTTTCATCGCCACTCCATTCCTGCCGGTGAACCAGCAGCAGTCCTCCTTTTCCTGGCCGCAGAACGGGGATCTGCGTAGCGTTACCGCGCCGCTGATCAGCTACTCCCCGGAGAGCCTGGACCTTTCGATCCCGCTCTCCGAGATCGACAAGCTCAACGACGGCCAGAGCAACGTCCTATCCACCGTCCCGGAGGGCTCGAAGGAGGAGACGCTGCGCGGGCTCTTCGTCCGTAACACCGACTCCGGCCTGGACGTCATTATCCGCAACGTGGTGCCGCTCTCCCTCAAGGAGAAGGACCTCAAGGAGCTCTCCGAGGATGCCCTGCTGCGCATCACCTCGGATGCCGAGGCCACCCGGGTCTGGGTGGACGGGACCACCACCGACGGCGAAGAGCTGGACCCTGCGGTGTTCTCCGGCACCGTCGACCGGGACACCCGCCCGATGCTGACCGGCATCTACACCGAGTTCGAGAACACCCCAGAGAACGCGAAGGCCGCCGCCGACGCGGGACTCAAGGCCGACGTCAAGGTGGATTCGCGCTTCTCGAGCGCCCCAACGCTGCTGAAGAACATCGTCATGTGGCTGGGGCTGGCCTTCATGGTCGTCTCGCTGTGGGCGCTGCACCAGATCGACAAGTTGGACGGCCGCACCGGCTCCGGTCGCCTGATGCAGAAGGACTGGTGGAAGCCCCGCTGGGTGGACGGCTTCGTAGGTGCCGTGCTGCTGATTTGGTTCTTCATCGGCGCGAATACCGCCGACGATGGCTACCTGCTGACGATGGCCCGGGCCAGCCACGAGTCCGGCTACATGGCCAATTACTATCGCTGGTTCGGCGTGCCGGAGTCCCCCTTCGGCTGGCCGTTCTACGACCTGCTGGCGCTGATGGTCAACGTCTCCTCCACCTCCCTGTGGATGCGACTTCCCGCCCTGCTGGCTTCCGCGGTGACCTGGCTGGTGCTCTCCCGCGAGGTGCTGCCGCGCCTGGGCGTGAAGGTTAACCAGCGCGCCGTGGCGCACTGGACCACCGCGGTGGCCTTCCTGATGTTCTTCATCGCTTTCAATAACGGCACCCGCCCGGAGCCGATCATCGCGGTCTTCTCGCTGCTGACCTGGGTCTCCTTCGAGCGAGCCATCGCCACCCACCGGCTGCTGCCGGCGGCGATCGGTACGCTGCTGGCCACCCTGGCGCTGGGTGCGGGTCCGACCGGCCTGATGGCCGTGGCGGCGGTGCTGGTCTCCCTGAGCGCACTGATCCGCATCGCGGTGCGCCGCCTGCCGTGGCTGGGCGCCGAGAAGGGTGCGGGCCGCGGGAAGGTGATTCGCGGCATGCTCGCACAGATCGCACCGTTCCTTGCTGCGGGCACCGCGATCCTCGTCGGCGTATTCGGCGACCAGACGTTTAGCACCGTGCGCGAGGCCATCGCCGTTCGCTCCGACCGAGGTCCGTCGCTGTCCTGGTACCAGGAATACGTGCGCTACACCTCACTGCTGGAGCAGTCCACCGACGGCTCCTTCGCGCGCCGCTTCATCGTGCTGATGATGATCTTCAGCCTCGGCGTGGTCGTGGCGTCCATCCTGCGCAACGGGCGTGTCCCGGGCGCAGCGAAGGCCCCCACCGCTCGCCTGATTCTGGTCATCCTCGGCACGGCCTTCTTCATGGTCTTCACACCGACGAAGTGGACTCACCACTTTGGCGTCTACGCGGGCATTGGTGCAGCCCTGATCGGACTCGCGGCGATCGCCGCCTCGCACTTCTCGGCGAGCTCCGCGCGCAACCGCGTGCTCTTCCTGGGCACCACGCTCATGCTCTTCGCGCTGTCGCTCTCGGGCACGAATGGCTGGTGGTACGTCTCTAGCTTCGGTGTTCCGTGGTGGGATAAGACGATCCAGATCGCTGGCATTGAGGCCTCGACGGTGATGTTGGCCATCGCCCTGCTCACCCTGATCTGGGGCGTGCTGCTGGGGTACCGCACGGATGCGCAAAAGGCCCGCGCCCAGTCCGCGGGCGAGGTTGCTGACGTCGACAATGGCACCGATGACGGTGCGGTGACGGATACGACGAACCGGAAGCGCAAGTACCGCGTCACGATGGTGACCGCGGCACCGATCGGTGCGCTGACCATGCTGGCACTGGTGTTCTCGATCGCGTCGATGGGCAAGGGCTTCATCTCGCAGTGGCCGGCGTACTCGATCGGCAAGGGCAACGCCGTCTCCCTGGCTGGGCACAGCTGCCAGCTGGCCGAGGATGTCCTCGTGGAGACGAATACGAATGATTCGCTGCTCAAGGTGGCCGATGGTTCGCCGATCGGTGACTCCCTGACCACCGAGGACTCCACTGGCTTCCTACCGAACCGCATCCCGGCGCACATCGACCCGGATGGTCGTGGCGAGGATGCCGTGAGCCAGAACTCGGTGGAAACCGCGATGAAGCTGGATGGCGATCAGCCGAGCAGCGGCACGAATCTGAGCGAGGAAGCCAGCCAGGCCAGCAGCGAGGGCACGGACGGCACCGCCGGCGCCTCGTCCAATGACCGGAACGACGACGCCGCAGCCTCCGGAGACCGCAGCGGTGGCGCAGAGGCTGCGGACGGTGGCCAGGATTCCGGCACCGCCGGTGGGCTGCTGCCGAAGCCGGGCGTGAACGGTTCGCACGCGCGTCTGCCGTTCGAGCTGGATCCTCAGCGCGTACCGGTGGTCGGCTCCTTCCAGGAGGGGCCGCAGTTCTCCGCCTCGACGACGACCAAGTGGTACTCCCTGCCGGAGAACCGGGAGGATCACCCGCTGATCACGTTGAGCGCGGCGGGCACCATCGGCCACTACGATTCCGACAATGTTTTCCAGTACGGGCAGCTGGTCAAGGTGGAGTACGGCAAGTCGACCGGCAAGGGTCAGGACGACTTCGAGCCGCTGGGCGCGGATCTACCGCTGGACATCGGCACCGCCCCGCAGTGGCGCAACCTGCGCATTCCGATGGAGTGGATCCCGGAGGAGGCGGATCAGATCCGCATCGTCGCGGTGGATACCAACCTCACCCCATCCGAATGGCTGGCGCTGACCCCGCCCCGCGCCCCGAAGCTGGAGCCGCTGAATGACTACGTGGGTTCCGAGGCTCCGGCGCTGCTGGACTGGGCCACGGCTTTCCAGTTCCCGTGCCAGCGGCCATTCGACCACAACGTGGGCGTGGCTGAGGTGCCGGAGTTCCGCATCTCGCCGGATCACTCCGCCCGCCGCATCCTTACCCCGGTGATGGACTACGCCGGTGGTGGTTCCGTGGGGCTGGTGCAGATGAGCACGCAGGCCACGGAGCTGCCGACTTACCTAAAGGATGACTGGCTGCGGGACTGGGGTGTGCTGGACCGCCTGCGGACCTTCCCGGATGCCACGGGCGAGAAGCCGCGTCGGGTTGAGGTGGACGTCGAAGAGAAGACCCGCTCGGGCTTCTGGTACAACGGCCCGATGAAGTACAACGATGAATAGTTAGCGGCTGGCCTGCCGGTAGAACGGCAGGCTGGCAGCGCACGTGGGTGGGCTGTACTAGCTGCCTCAAGCACTAACCGCCTGCGGCATCGCCAAAGCCCGCGGCTCCTCGTACCTCGAGAGGAGCCGCGGGCTTTATCGTGCGCGAGCGGGTATGTCCAGTGTTTAGCTCAGGGCGCGCAGGAGACCCTGGAGCGCGTTCGGGTCGACGTTGAGCTGACCGTTCTGCAGCTGGCCTGCCCAGTCCTGGGTGCCGCCGACGGTCTGGATCACGCGGAGCAGCTGGCCCAGGTCAACGCTGGAGCTGCTGCCGGCGCTGCCCAGGGCACCGGACTGGCCCGCCATGTTGAGCAGCTGCTGGATCGCCTCGGTGGGCACGCCACCGTTCTGGCGAGCCTCGCCCAGGGCACCAGCCAGCGCGGTGAGTGCAGGCAGGAGTTCCTGGCCCTGCTGGATCTTCTCCGCAACCTGGTCCTGCGGCACGCCGAGCTGCTGGGAAATCGCTGCGGCCACCGGGGCGGTGAGCTGTGGCAGCGCGCTGTTGATGAAGGTCTCCGGGGACACGCGACCACCGACGACGCCGAGCAGCTGGACCACGAAGTCCGAGGTGATCGGCATGTTGACGCCGGTCTGGTGCTCGATCTCGTTGACGATCTGAGCTTCCTTCTCGACGATCGGCTGGGTCGCTGCCAGCTGGTTGGAGGTCTCGCCGGCCGGGGAATTGTCCGCCATGTCTCCGGCGAGGGCCTGGAGCTGGGCATCGTCACCGTAGTACTCGTTCAGGTCGACGTCGGTGATCACGCCGTCGACGGAACCGTTGCCGCTGTACTGCCAGAAGGTGACCTTGTCCCAGCCGCCCGGGATGTCTCCCGGCAGGCTGTTCGAGTAGTAGGCCAGCCACAGCGGGTACTCGGAGAACTCCGTGGTGTTCGCCATCTTCTGCTTCCAGAAGGAGTAGTAGGTGTAGATGATCGGCTGGCGGCCGGTCTGGATCTTGATCTCGTCGATCCATTCACGCACCCAGTGCTGCAGCTGCTCCGGGCTGAGGCCCTGATCTTCCTCGAGGTCGAGGACCGGCGGTAGGGATGGCTGCGGGCCGGTCGCGATCACGGAGGCATAGAACCGGGCCTCGGCGCGCGGATCATTCCAAGCCGGGCGGGCGTAGTGGTAGCTGCCCGGGATGATGCCGGCCTGCTGGGCCTTTACCGAATCCGAGGCGTAGTAGGGGTTGGTGTAGTTGGTGCCCTCGGTGGCCTTCACGAAGGCGAACTTCTGGCCGCTGGCAGCGACGGTATTCCAATCGATGGCTGCGCCGCCCGGGTGCTGGTGGGAGGCGACGTCGATGCCCGGGATTGCCCAGGAGGGCACCGGGATCACGTGGCTCGCCATCAGCGCGGCGACAGTGGCAGAGGTGCCCAAAAGGGCAGTTGCCGTGAGGCGTGCAGGGGTCGAGGTACGGCGCGTGCGGCGCCAAGGCAGTGAACGCATGTGGAATAGAGTACCCAACTTTCACTCTTTTCACACCTGTATCGCACGTAATCACCAGCATCTTACACCACTGTAATTAACAAAAGCCCCATTGCGGGGCTATGTTTTTGCCCGTCGCGGCGACACCGCAACCCAGGGCGAGGCGCCCGCTAGGGCTCGCTGAAACCGCCCTCGACCTGCCGCAATACCTTCTCCTCCCGGTAGAAGCACGTGGCTAACGCGGCAACCCCGGCGACCCATACAGCCGCCATCGCGAACAGTGCCGCTGGCTCCGGCCAGCTGATATTCCACAAGAAATGCAGCGCAAAACCGGCGAAACCCCAGCCGAAAACCTGCCTACAACGCCATGCTCGGCTCCGTTCGCGGGGCCCCCATAGCGCCCGTCCGATGCCATAACCGACGAGCCCGCTGAATACCGCGTGCAGCCCGATACCGAAAAGCAACCGCATGCCGTACGCAGAAGCTGCCCCCACTACGTCCGAGGAGGGATGCAGAACACCGAGGAACAGCGCGTAGAGCGAGCTCTCGTAAACCTCCATTCCGAGCCCGACGAACACGCCGGCCAGCAGGCCATGGTGCGGCCGGTTCCACCAATCGCGGCCGATCCACAGCAGCATCCAGATACCCAGGGCCTTCGTGATCTCCTCCGGCCAGGCCCCACCAAAAGCCGTCGAGAGGATGGGCAGGCCAAGCTTCTCCGGAATCTCGCTGGCCGCATCCGCCGCGGTGAATACCGCAAGCACGCTGCTGACACTGGCACCCCACCACAGGGCCATGGCCACCAAGCGCCGAGGCGTGCCCTGGTAGCAGCGCAGGCGGCTGAGTCCCCACCAGATCACGGCAACCAGAACAATAGAGATGCCCAGGGCAACCAGCAGTGGCAGCCCAGGGGCCGACGGCGTCGCTAGCAACAGCGCGAGGATGGCCAGTACTGTGCAGAGCACCGCCAGCAGGATGAAGCAGATATAGACCCCGCCCCGTTGAATACGCGGCCCCGAGACGCCTTCCGGCGAAACGCCGAGCGCAGAGCTCACCTCAGGGATCAGCCGTGGAAAGGAGCTCCTGTGTGGGGTCGATTCGGCAGGGCTATTGCGCCCCCGGGGTTGCTGTTCCGGCAGCATCATCGGCCTCCCTCCCGTTGCTGTGGGGACACCTCGGTGGTTGCCTCTGGTCGCAGCTCGGCGGTCTTCAGCAGCTCGTTGACCATCGCCTTCGTGCTGTCCACTCCCCGGGCCGTGACCTGCACGCTGACGAGCGTACTCTCGTCGTCCCCGCCCTCATCCTCGCGGTAAAAGGCGACCGTTCGGCTGAGGTCGGCATCGGAAAATGGGTCGACGTCCTCGTCCTCGTCGCTGGCTGCGGCTACTTCGTAATAGTCGCTGACCCAGACCTCATTCACCCCGGTGCGTTGCTTCAGCTCAGGGGCGATCTCAAGTGCGGTCTCCGTGTACCGGACGGGTCGCATGCTTTGCAGATCCGCGAAATTAATCGCCCGGATCGCTCGGTCTACCGCCAGCGCCTGATCCTTCACCGAGAGCATGCTCACAACCTCGACTTGGGCGGAGGGGCAAATAAACTCCGGCGCGACCATCGCGTCCTCCGTGATCGGTGCCGCGCAATCGTGCAGCACCCCGAAGTCCAGGGGCCAGTCGGCGAAACTCATCAGGTTTTCATCGAAAGCCTCCGCCGGGTTCGCGTAGTGAGCCGGCGCCTCGGCAGTGAGCGCGGCGTTGACCGCCACCGGCGCCGCGAGCCCCAGCACCGCTGCTGCTCCCACCGCGGCGACGTAGCGGTTTCGTCGCGCCTTTCCGAACGGCACGCTCGGCGCCGTCAACTGTCTCCGATCCATTTTTTCATCGTAGCCCCCGCCCCAGACACACCCCATGTCCACCAACACTGGTCCGGCGGGCGGCACGGTCGTCGACCGGGGTGACGTCCTAAAAAGAGAAGACGACGCCGTGTCTGCAGCGCGCACTACAGTGGGGGAACATGAGCGAAAAGAAGACAACATCCAGCCAGCCGGAACTGCCGGATAACATCACCGAGGCCGCCGCGGGCGAGACTATTTCGCCTGCTCAGGACCTGTACCGCCACGTCAACGGGCAGTGGCTGGCCAGCCACGAGATTCCCGCAGATCGGGCGGTCGACGGCACCTTCCACCAGCTGCGTGACCAGTCTGAGAAGGACGTCCGCGCCATCGTCGAGACACAGCCCGCCGATTCCCAGATCGGGGCGCTGTACTCCTCCTTTATGGACGAGGAGGGCATCGAGGCGGCCGGGCTCGCACCGCTGGACGCCGACCTGGCCGGAATCAACGCCGCCGCGGACATTCGCGAGCTGGCCATCGAGCTGGGTGAGCTGGACCGCGCTGGCGTCGGTGGCGTGGCGGGCTACTTTGTCGCCAAGGACGCCGAGGGCGATGCCGAGCGCGCCTACCTGGTGCAATCCGGGCTGGGCCTGCCGGACGAGGCCTACTACCGGCAGGAACAGCACCAGGAGACGCTGGCTGCTTACCGCGAGTATGTGACGGACATGCTGGAGCTGTACCTCGCTGAGGGGCGGGCTCTGCCGGGGAGCCACGCGGGTGCGGGCGCCGCGGAGGCCGCCGAGGCAATCCTGCGCTTCGAAACCACGCTTGCCGAGGGTCACTGGGATAACGTGACCAGCCGCGATGCGGATAAGACCCACAACCCGATGGCGGTGGCGGATCTGCCGACAGGCTTCCCCTTCGCGGAGTGGTTCGAGGCCACCGGCATTGCCGCTGGTAGCGCGGCTGCCGAGCGTGTGATCGTGAGCCAGCCGAGCTTCATCGAGCACGTCGCGAATCTTGCCGGGAGCGTGCTACTGGACGATTGGAAGCTCTGGGCGACCTGGCGCGTGCTGAACTCCCGTGCGCCTTACCTGCCTGCGAAGTTCACCGACCGGCGTTTCGAGTTCTACGGCCGCACCCTGAGCGGTTCGACGGAGCAGCGTGCCCGTTGGAAGCGCGGCCTGGGTCTGGTCGAGGGCGCGATCGGCGAGGAGGTCGGCAAGAAGTTCGTCGCCGAGCATTTCCCGCCAGAATATAAGGAGAAGATGCTCGAGCTGGTGGACTACCTCATCGAGGCCTACCGCGAGCGCATCTCTGCCCTGGAGTGGATGACTCCCGCCACCCGCGAGAAGGCACTGGTGAAGCTGGGTAAGTTCCGCGCGAAGATCGGTTACCCGGAGAAGTGGCGGCAGTTCGATGGGCTGGAGTTCGCAGCCGGCGGGGCCGAGCTGCTGGCTAACGTGCGGGCGGCCAGCCGATTCAATCACGACTATGAGATCAACAAGCTGGGCAAGCCGACGGATCCTGCGACCTGGTTCGCCACCCCGCAGACCGTCAACGCTTTCTACAACCCGGTGATGAATGACATCACCTTCCCCGCCGCGATCCTGCGCCCGCCGTTCTTCAGCATGGACGCCGACGCCGCCAGCAACTTCGGTGCGATCGGCGCGGTCATCGGCCACGAGATCGGGCACGGTTTCGACGACCAGGGGTCGAAGTTCGACGGCGACGGCAACCTGCATTCCTGGTGGAGCGAGGAGGACCGTGCAGCGTTCACGCAGCTTACGGACAAGCTCGTCGCGCAGTTCGAAGGGCTCGTGCCGACCGGACTGAAGCAGCGCGGGGAGACCGCGCACAAGGTCAACGGCTCCTTCACCCTGGGTGAGAATATCGGTGACCTCGGCGGCCTGGGTATCGCCATCGTCGCGCTGCGCCGCTACCTGAGCGACCAGGGCGTGGCGGTTGAGACGCCCGAGGGCCCCAGCGCGGAGTACCGGGAGGCGCTGCAGCACGTCTTCCTGCAGTGGGCGCGGGTCTGGCAGACGGCCATCCGCCCGCAGATGTCCGCGCAGTACATCTCCATCGACCCGCACTCGCCGGCGGAGTTCCGCTGCAACGTGGTCGCGTCGAATATCCCGGAGTTCTACCAGGCCTGGGAGGTCACCGAGGCCGATGGCATGTGGCTGGCCGAGGACCAGCGCGTGACCATCTGGTAGCTACGCGGCCTAGAGGTCGGCGAAGAGGTCGGGCTCGAAGTCCTCGGTCTCGTCCGGGACGTACTCCTCGACCTCGGTGAGGTTCAGCAGCGCGCCGGTGGGATCGGTGATGGTGGCGCCCCGGCCGAACTCGGAGTCGAAGGGCTCCCGGATGATCTGGGCGCCCAGCCCGCGGGCGGTATCCACCGCGGCGTCGATGTCCGCGACCCCCAGGTAGAGCGTCCACATGGAGGGCAGCTGCATCTCCTGGGTATCCCAGAGGCCGACGAGAGCTGCGCCCTCGAACTCGCCGAGCGCGTAGCGGCTGCCGTCGGAGTTCTTATCGACGCGGATATCCCAGCCGGCGAGCTCGTGGTAGAACTCCAGAGTCTCGTCCCAGCCCTGGCCGACCATGAGCTCGTGCCATACCGGCGTGCCCGGCTCACCCGCGGCGAAGAGCGCGTGCTCATCCGCAGGATTCTTCAGGCCGATGGCCGCCCCGCTGGGGTCGATGACCACGGCCATCTCGCCGCGGTCGGTCTCACCATCGGCGCCCTCCCCTTCCGGGGCCCCGAGCACCCGCGGCTCCAGAACAGAGCGGGCACCGGCGTTGACGGCGGCGTTGTGCGCGACCGTGACGTTCGGCGTGTAGAGCGCCAGGCCCCACATGGAGATCTTCTCCTCCGGGATGGCACCGATGCCGGCGACGGGCATGCCGTTCTTCGTCGCGACGGCGTAGCCCTGGCCGTGCTCGCGGTATTCCCAGCCCACGAGTTCGGTGTAGAAGCGCTTCGCGGCATCAATATCGGTGGTTGCCAGGTCCAGCCACAGCGGCATGCCTGGTTGCGCCTGCATAGCGGGCATTAGAGATTCCTCCACTTTTCGGGGTCGAAGTCGTCATCGGCAGTGGCTTCATCGAAGAACTCCCCAAGGTCGTCCTCTTCAGCCAGGTTTTCGCTATCGGCAACACTACGGCCATTCGCTCCGACCTCTGCGCCGAGGGCAGTGCCGGTCTCGGGGTCGGTGATTGT
Organism: Corynebacterium sp. UMB4614; assembly: GCF_030217065.1. Classification (NCBI taxonomy): domain Bacteria; kingdom Bacillati; phylum Actinomycetota; class Actinomycetes; order Mycobacteriales; family Corynebacteriaceae; genus Corynebacterium; species Corynebacterium sp. UMB4614. Next base: position 42,587 of record NZ_JASONC010000014.1, on the reverse strand, counting down.
CACCTGGTCGCCGTCTCGCAGGGCCTTGCCGCGGCGGGTTTCGGCTGCGCCGTTGACCGACACCGCCCCTTCGGCGAGGACGTCCTTGGCCATTCCCCCGGTTTCCACAAGGTTGGCGAGTTTCAGGAACTGCCCCAGCCGGATCTCGGTGTCACGGATAGGCACGACAGGAAAATCTTGCTGCATGTTGCCCATCCTACGGTGCCGGATTGGGCGAGTCGTTTTTGCTTTTCTTTTTATTGCATTTACGCATCTTCGGCACTTTGCTAGGGCAAAATCAGCAACATGACAAGCCCCGCATTCACTAACGCTTCCAGCTCTTCCGCCGATTCTGGTGCGGCGGGAGAATCCCAGTACCCGACGATGCTTTCGCCCCTCGAGGTTGGCGGCAAGACTTTCCGCAACCGCGTGATCATGGGTTCCATGCACACCGGCCTCGAGGACAAGCTCGAGGACGCCCCGAAGTTGGCCGAGTTCTTCCGCGAACGCGCGGAGGGCGGTGTTGCAGCCATCGTGACTGGTGGCTACCCGCCCGTGCTGGAGGGCAACCTGACGCCTTTTGGTCAGCCCTTCAACTCCCAGGAAATCGCCGACGCCCACCGCCAGGTCACCGAGGCCACCCACGCCGGGGGTGCGCTGGCCATCCTGCAGCTGCTGCACGCTGGCCGTTACGGCTACCACCCGATGTCGGTCTCCGCCTCCGCGACCCAGTCCCCGATCACCCCGTTCCCGGCCCGCGAGCTCTCCGACGAGGAGGTCCGCGCGACGATCAAGGCCTACGGCGAGGCGGCAAAGTATGCCAAGGATGCCGGCTACGACGGCGTGCAGATCATGGGCTCCGAGGGCTACCTGATCAATCAGTTCCTCGCGGAGCGCACGAACCAGCGCACCGATGACTGGGGTGGTTCTGCGGAGAAGCGGATGCGCTTCCCGATCGAGATCGTCAAGGCGGTTCGTGCCGCGGTCCCTGAGGACTTCGTCATCGACTACCGCATCTCGGTGCTGGACCTGGTCGAAGGTGGCCAGACTCAGGAGGAGATCCACGAGTTGGCCCGCCAGCTGCAGGACGCCGGGGTGGACATGTTCAGCTCGGGTATCGGCTGGCACGAGGCGCAGGTTCCGACGATCGTCACTTCCGTGCCGCGTGGCGCCTTCGCCTGGGCGACCGCCGAGCTGCGCAAGGTCGTGGATGTGCCGGTGGTCATCGCTAACCGCATCAACACCCCGCAGGTCGCCGAGCAGCTGTTGGACGGCTCCTTCAACCCGGAGGGTGGCGAGGCCCGCACCGGTGGCGAACCCTTCGGCGAGTTCGTCTCCCTGGCCCGCCCGATGCTGGCGGATGCTGAGTTCGTCAACCGGGCTGCGGCAGGCGAGGCGGAGCTGATCAACCACTGCATCGCTTGTAACCAGGCCTGCCTGGATCACACCTTCACCAATGAGCGGGCAACCTGCCTGGTCAACCCACGCGCGGGGTACGAGACGGAGCTGAAGCTGCTGCCGACCCGAACCACAAAGCGGGTGGGCATCATCGGCGCTGGTGTTGCTGGTCTGTTCGGTGCCGAGGCCCTGGCGGAGCGTGGCCACCACGTGGAGATCTTCGAGGCCAGCGATAAGGTCGGCGGCCAGTTCCAGCTGGCCATGCGAATCCCTGGCAAGGAGGAGTTCGTCGAGGCGCTGAAGAACGTGCAGGCCCGCCTGGCTAAGCGCGAGGTACCGATCCACCTCGGCTCCCCGCGCACCCCAGAGGAGCTGCTGGAGGCCGGCTTCGACGAGGTCGTGGCGGCCAGCGGTGTGACCCCGCGCATCCCCGAGTTCCCGGGCCTGGCGGAGGCACTGCGCGGCGAGGTCGAGGGCGTGAGCGCCATGACTTACGCGGAGCTGCTCAGCCGCGAGAAGGAGGCAGGCAAGAACGTCGCCGTCATCGGCGCCGGCGGTATCGGCTACGACGTCACTGAGTTCCTGGTGGAGGACCGTGGCGGCCAGCCGCAGTCCATCCGCGAATGGAACGAGCAGTGGGGCGTAACCACCGACCCGGAGGCGCGCGCGAACCTGACCCGACCGAATCCGCCGCAGCCGCTGCGCAAGGTCACCATGCTGCAGCGCAAGATCACCCGCATGGGTCGTGGGCTGGGCAAGACCACCGGGTGGGTGCACCGCGCAGCAGTGGCAATGGCCGGGGTGGAGCAGATCGTGGGCGTGACCTACGAGAAGCTGGACTCCGAGGGCCTGCACATCACGGTGCCCGCCCAGGACATCAAGGAGCTGCAGAAGGCGCTATCCAAGGCCAAGAAGGCCAAGGACACCGAGGAGCTCGCCCGCCTGGAGACCGCCATCCGCGAGGAGCGCAAGGAGCTGGTCATCCCGGTCGACACCGTTGTGCTGTGCACCGGCCAGGAGTCCGTCCGCCCGGATCAGGCCGACGGCACCAGCGAGGGCGCGGAGCAGAAGGTCCACATCGTCGGTGGCGCAGATGTCGCCGCGGAGCTGGACGCCAAGCGTGCGATCCGGCAGGCCGTGGAGCTCGCCGCCCGCCTCTAAAGCCCGCCTTTAAGGGCTTCCTCTAGAGCCGCTTCTAGGGGCTGCCTCTAGAGCCTCTTCTAGGGGCTACCCCTAAGGCTGCTCTGCTTCCGGCTCCGGCACCCGGTCGTCGACCATCCCGATGGCCTGCATCAACGCGTAGCAGGTCGTCGGACCCACGAAGGTGAAGCCACGACGTTTGAGCTCTGCGGCCATCGCCACCGACTCCTCTGACTCCGAGGGCATCTCTGCGATGTGCGCTGGGGGCTGGTGCTCGGCCGGGGCGTAGGACCAGATCAGCACCGGCAGGCCCGCGGGCAGGCGACGCGCCGCCCCGCCCAGGATCTCCCGCGCAGGGTGCCCTTCCGGCAGCTCCTGCAGCTCCGGGTCCTCCCGGAGGGCCACCGTGGCCTCGGCATTTCGGTAGATCGCGGCGTGCTTTCGCGGGTTGCGGATCAGCGCAGGGTCGGCGAGCGCCGCCTCGCGCTGCTCTGCGCTCATCTGCGTGATGCGGGTGGCGTCGAAAAGGAAGAAGTGATCCCTGAAAGCGCGACGCTTGCGCAGAATCGTCGCCCACGACAGCCCCGACTGGAAGCCCTCGAGGCAGATCCGCTCGAGCAGGCCGGATTCCGTGATAACGGGCCGGCCCCATTCCTCGTCGAAATACTGCCGCTCCAGCTCGGAGCGCGTGGCCCAGGGCGGGCGAACCACGCCGTCGGCGCCGATGATGTTGCCGCGCGCGGTCGCGCCCGGCTGGCGATGGTTGTCAGATGTGTGCTTATCCATAATTCCCCCTCGAGTTTAGGCTGTGCGAAGTATTGGTTCGCCGCTCGTGACCTGTGCCCCGCGCGGCTCGCCATGCACTTCGCTGTGCACACTAGCGGGCGCAGCAGACATCGCCCTCTGCTTAAGGCAGAATTCAGCCCCGCCGCGGGGTTAAATCATTCTCAAACCTGCTGGTCAGGGTTTTCCCATTATCGCTACCTCCGGAAAATTACCCCCGTTTCGATGCTTGCGAAAATGGCATTCATCTAGCTAAAATCAGCTCGCTACCCCGGGTGCCTCTTCTTGGGTCGCGCTGCCCTACGGCGGCCAGCGCAGAGAGCAGCAGGCATCCATTAAAACGTGATCGAGCAGTTCGCCAGACAAACAAAGGAGGGCCACGATGAACACACCGTCGATGAACCGCCCCCACCCGGCGAAGGATCACCCCGAAAACGACGAGCCCCGCGATACCGGCACCTTCAAGGCCACCCTCCCCGCGCTCGGCGGCTTCCTCACCTCCGATGGCCAACCCATCGATCCCGCACCGCAGGATCAACCCGCGCCCCGCGCGACGCTCCCCTTCTACTGCGATGGCGAGGACCCGACCCCACGACTGTGGCTCACCGTGACGTCGACCCTCCTGGTGATCTCGATCGTCACCCTGATTCTGATCTCGCTGTTGCTCTACGTCCTCGGCGACGACGTCATCGGCCCCGCCGACGGCCTGTTCAGCGTGCTGCGGACCTCCGTCCGCTAAGTCGGCCCCATCGGATTCACGGCGAAGGGGCCGCGCTCTTCCTCCCCCGCGCCCGCCACCACCGCGCACCACCGTGGGCTAATTTGATAGGCAGCATGTCTACCACCCCCACCCCTAATCTGCCCTTTTCCGCTGGCCGCACGGCCCTGCTCAGCGCGCTCGCGGAGTTCGGCGCGGCTGTGGTGCACGCCCCGCCGGGCACGGGCAAGACCACCCTGGCCCCGCAGTTCCTCGCCGATGCTGATCTGGTTGCCCCTGATCAGCGCGTGATCGTGACCCAGCCCCGGCGCGTGGCTGCCCGCTCCGCCGCTGCCCGCCTCGCCGAGCTGCGAGGCACCGAGCTGGGCGGAAAAGTGGGATATACGGTCCGCGGGGATTCCCGCGTATCCAAGCAGACCCGGATCGAGATGGTGACCCCCGGCGTGCTGCTCCGGCGCATGCTGCGGGACCCCGACCTGCCTGGGGTGGGCGCGATCGTCGTGGATGAGGTCCATGAACGCCATATCGAGTCCGACCTGGTGTTCGCCATCGCCGCCCAGCTGCGGGAGTTGCGCGATGACCTGCTGGTCCTGGCGATGTCCGCGACGGTGGACGCCCAGCGTTTCGCGAATCTGCTCGGGGTACCGGAGGCGGTGGTGCACGTTCCAGCCCCGATCTACCCGTTGGAGATCCACTACGCCGCCGCTGCGGACTCCATCACCCACCGCCGCAGCGATAGCAGGCCCGGCCAGCCCGGTTCCATCGAGGCCTTCATCGCCGCCGGGGTGCGCCGAGCTCTCGCGGAGATCGCCGAAGGCGACATCCTGGCCTTCGTCCCGACCATCCGCGGCACCGAGCTGCTCGCCCAGCAATTCGATTCCCCCGAGCTTGCCGCCTTCGCGCTGCACGGCCAGCTCAGCCCGAAGCAGCAGTCCGAGATCGTCAACCCGCGCGGGGCCACCAGCGCCAACCCCACCCGCCGGGTCATTTTCGCCACGGACGTCGCCGAATCCTCGATCACGGTGCCGGGCGTGCGCGTCGTCGTGGATACCTGCCTTTCCCGCGTTTCCCGGCGCGATTCCTCCCGCGGCATGTCCGTCCTGGTCACGGAGTCCGCCGCCCAGGCCAGCTGCGTGCAGCGAGCGGGTCGTGCGGGCCGCGAGGGGCCAGGCACCGTGTTCCGGCTGATCAGCGCAGATGAGTGGGCCCGCTTGCCGGAATTCGCTGCGCCTGCGATCCAGACCAGTGACCTCACCGCCGCACTGCTGGACGTCGCCGCCTGGGGCGCACCCATGGGTGAGGGCCTGGCCCTGCCGGACCCCTTCCCCCAGAACAACGCCGCTGCCGCCGCTGCCACGCTCCGCCAGTTGGGGGCGCTCGACGCCGACGGGACCATCACCGAACTCGGGGAACTGCTGGTCACGCTCCCCCTCGATCCGCGCCACGCCCGCGGCGGCCTGCTCGCCAGCCGGCGCGTCCCGGTGGAGCTCGTGGCCCGTGTGCTGCAGTTTTTGGACGTCGCCAGTTCCCAGCGTGCCCCAGCCAGCGCGATCCGGGATATCTCGCCGAAGGACCCGGCGGTGCGCAGGCTCGTCCGCTTGTTGCAGCCGCACGCCCCACGTGAGCTCAGCGACCCGCTGACCGGGGAGGACGCCATCGCCTACACGATCGCGTGTGCGCGGCCGGATCTGCTCGCCCGGCGCGTCGAACCTGGGTCGGAACGGGTGCTGACCGTGGGCGGCACCGGGGCGGTTATCCCGAAGGGCATGCCAGGGGTGGATGCACCACACAATGAGCAGTGGTTCGCGGTGGCGGATATCGGGCGCAGCGAGTCGGCATCCGCGAGGAAGTCCGGGACGGGTTCGATCCTGCGCTCGGCCATGCCGATCTCCGAGGAGCTGGCCCTGGCTGCAGCCGGTGGCGTCCAAAAGGAAAGGACCGCGAGTTACAGCGTGGAGAAGAAGCGGGTGCAGGCGCGGGAACGGACGGTCGTGGGGGCGGTCGAGTTGAGCAGCGCTCCGGCCAAGCCCAGCGTGGCGGAGGCGGAAGAGGCGGTATCCGCTGCGATTGCGCAGGCCACCCCGGAGCAGCTGGAGGAAATGCTGCAGCTCAGCGGGAACGCCCGCGAGCTGGTGAAACGCATGCAGTACTTGCACGACGCCGCAGTAGCCGGGTTCGAACGTGCGTCGGGCTACCCGGATCTGCGGGCGGGGCTGCCGGCGGAGCTGCTGAGCTTTATCGCGGCGGATATTGCTGCCGGTCGGCGGCCGGATGTGGCGAGCCTGCTGCGCGGGCTGATCCCGTGGGATCAGCCGATCGACGAGCTTGCGCCGGAGTCCCTGGAGCTGCCGAGCGGGCGGACGAGGCGACTGACCTACCCGGAGGTGCTGATCGGAAGCTCCGCGGCTGGCGCTGTGAGTGATGCTGCCAGCGTTGCCCCAGGCGAAGTCCTCCCGGGGAGCTCCGGCGAGGGGCAGGCAGCGCCAACCCCCGAGGTCCTCGCCGAACCCGTGGTGTTGGCGACGAAGCTGCAGGACGCGTTCGGCCTCACGGAGTCCCCGCGCATCGCGGGCCGGCGGGTGCAGTTCCACCTGCTCTCCCCGGCGCAACGGCCGGTGGCGGTGACCGATGACCTGGGGAGTTTCTGGGCCGGGCCTTATCAGGGGGTGCGCAAAGATATGCGGGGCCGCTACCCGAAGCACACCTGGCCCGAGGACCCGGCGGCGGGTTAGGGCACAAGAAAAAGGAGCCCCGAAGGGCTCCTTGGTTTGGGCTGTGCCGGAGGCGGTTTAGCGCTTCGGCAAAACCATCTTGAGGATCCACAGGAGGATCACTGCGCCGAGCAGGCAGGTCAGGAAGCTCCAGAACATGCCGCCGGAGTTGACGTTGAACAGGGTGAGGACCCAACCGCCGATGAGGCCACCGACGATACCAACGACGATGTTGGCGATAACGCCCATCTGCGCGTCGGTGCCCATAATCTTCGAACCGATCCAACCTGCCAGGCCGCCGATAATGATCCAGCCGATGAATCCGAGGGCCGGGGTTGCTTGTGCTGCGAGAATCAATGTATCCATGTCCTCCAGTATGCCAGCTGTCGTAGGATCCTGCCAGAATTTTTATTTTTCGCTGGAAATAACCTACTGGTCGCGCCGCTCTCGGAGCGTGGCGTTGAGCCACTCCAGTAGTACGATCGCGTGGTTCTGTTCGGTGTCTTTCGCGCCATAGAGCAGCAGCACCCCGTCCTTCGCGGTCTGTTCGGTTTTCGCATCCGAACGGGGTGGCTTGGCGCCGGCCTCCTCGAGCTCCCGCAGCGCGCCCTCAAGGTCCCCGTCATCGAGAGCGTCATCCAGCTCCGTGCGGTAACGGTTGGCAAAGTTCTCAAAGCTCAGCTCGCCCGAGTGGAACTCCTTGCGCAGCTCAGAGGAGGGCGTCAGCTCTTTGGGCCAGCCCGTCAGCGGCAGCTTCTCCTTGGACACTCCCCGTGGCCACAGGCGGTCGACCAGGAACCAGGCGCCCGCCTCGCCGCCACTGCCCTTTCCCTGGTCACTCCCCTTCGAGCCACCGTTGTTCACGACGTCATACACCCGTGCCAGTTCCATCCGCTTGCTTGCTCCTTCCTTATTTCATGTCCTCCCACCACGCTACGTCCGCGGGTAACCTGAGGGCATGTCTATGAATCTGAAGAAGGCCAAGGACGTCAACACTGCCGCTGTCATCGCCACCGGGCTCATCGGTGGCTGGCTCACCGCCCGCGAGACCGAGATCCGCCCGCTCGGTGGCGTGATTCTCGCTGCTGCCGGCGGTTACGCCGCCCGCTCCTGGAACGCCAAGGTTGGCGCGCCCACCGCCGCTGGGCTCACCGCCGGTTACCTCGGGGCCTTTGGCCTCTCCCACCCGCTGGCGAAGAAGATCGGCGCCTGGCCGGCTGTCCTCGCGGTCACCGCAGCATCCGCTGGAGCCGCACACTTCCTCTCCGACGCGAAGTAAGCCCGCCCAGCCCTTAGCTGAGCAGCGCGCCCACCATGGCCTCCGCCATGGTGTCGAGCCGATCCTGGTGCTCCGCCGGGTTCCCGGTGAAGGCCACAGGCTCAGCCGCCACCTCCCACTGCAGGCCGGTGATGATGGAATCCATCGCTTTCTCCGCTCCAGTGGTATCGAATCCACCCCGGATCCACCAGGAGACCGGGGTGCCTTGCTTTTCCTCGTTGACCTGGTAAAACAGGGTGTCGAAGTAGTGCTTCAGCGCCCCGGAGATATAGCCGAAGTTCGCGGTTGTTCCGAAGATCACCGCGTCCGCTGCCAGGAGCTCCGCCTTATCCGGCTCCAAGGCCTGGCGCTCAACCACCTCGATGCGCGGCGCGCCATCTCCCAGCGCCTCAGCAGCCTGCTCGGCAGCCTCCTGACACTTCTCAATCACCCGTCGGGCAATCGGCCGCACCGTATCCGTCGGGCTGTGGTGCACGATCAGCAGAGTTCGAGTGTTGCTAGCCATGCCCCCATTATGGCCACCCGCGGGCCCGGAAGTGGGCAAGATGGGAACCATGAGCACCGCACCACTGATCCTTCCCTTCCAGGGCGTTCGCCCACGCATCCACGAATCCGCCTATATCGCCCCCGGCGCGACCATCATCGGGGACGTCGAGATCGGCGCCGATTCCTCCGTCTTCTACGGCTGCGTCCTGCGCGGGGACGTCGGCCCGATCCGCATCGGGGAACGCACGAATATCCAGGACAACTCCGTCCTGCACGCGAACCACGACTCCCCCTGCGTCCTCGGTTCGGACGTCACCGTCGGGCACAAGGCCCTCGTCCACGGCTGCGAGATCGGGGACGGCGTTCTGGTCGGCATGTCAGCGACGATCCTCTCCGGTGCCCGTGTTGGTTCCGGAAGCCTCATCGCGGCTGGTGGCGTCGTCCTAGAAAACCAGGAGATCCCGGCGGCGTCGCTGGCGGCGGGGGTACCGGCGAAGGTGCGTCGTGAGATGAGCGAGCAGGCACAGCAGGGACTGGTCGAGCACGCGGGCCGCTACGTCGAGATCGCGAAGGGGCAGCCGGATCCGTCGGAGGCGATCGAGCTCGCCGAGGTGCGTTTCCGCTAGCTACTCCAGCTGCCGCTCACCACCCCGCGTCCGTCCACTCCCCTCGCGTCCGCTTGCTCCCACTCATTTTCCGGTTGCTGCCACCGACGTTGCAGGGCTTGGGCAGGACACTTCCTCGCACCCCACCCGCGAGCCTTCTTCTGAGTTCGGCCCGGCACCCGATAGCATGAAGGGGCTATGGCCAGCACAGGTGGGAAAAGATTCCGTAACGATATCGAGGGCTTGCGCGGTTTCGCGATCGCCCTCGTGGTGATTTTCCACGTCTTCGTGGGCAAGGTGTCCTCGGGCGTGGATGTCTTCCTTCTGCTGGGAGGTGTGTTTTTCTTTGGCTCCCAGCTCGCGAATGCGCGCAACCCGAAGGGGCTGACGTTCGTTCAGTCGCTCGTGCGCATCATCCGACGCCTCTTCCCGCTGCTCGCGGTGGTCGTCGGCGCGACGTTGGCGGCTGGACTGCTGCTTATGCCGCGGATCCAGCACCTGCAGCTATCTAAGGACGCGGTCGGCGCGCTGGCGTACATCACGAACTGGCAGCTGGCGTTTTCGGGCCGTGATTACAACACCGCCAGCTCCACGGTCTCGCCGTTCCAGCACCTGTGGAGCATGTCCGCGCAGCTGCAGATCTACGTCGCATCCCTGATTGCGGTCACCCTGATCGCGCTCATTTTCCGACGTTTTTCCCGCAAGGCCTTGGCTGTCATTCTCACGGCAGTCACGGTGCTTTCTTTCGCCTTCGCGACGTACCAGCACGGCCAGGACCAGGCCGTGAACTACTACCACTCCTTCTCCCGCTTCTGGGAGATCGGGCTGGGTGGCCTGCTGGGCATGCTGATCATGCCGCGTTCCGACCACGGCGAGAAGCCGCCGGCGCCGATCGTGCCGCCGCTGAACACGTGGGTGCGTCAGCTCTTCGGTTGGCTGGGCCTGATCATGATCGCCTCCACCGGCCTGATCATGGATGGCGCCCAGACCTTCCCGGGCCCGGGCACGCTGTTCCCGCTGGTGGGTGCAGTGATGGTGATCCTGGCTGGGCAAAACGGTAAGCCGGTGGGTGTTACCCGCATCCTGGAGAGCCGCTTCATGCAGTTCCTGGGCCGGATTTCCTACGCCCTGTACCTGTGGCACTGGCCGCTGCTGATCATCCTGGTGTCCTACACGGGCTACAACGCCCAGGAGCAGCCATTGTTCGGCGTGGCCATCATCGCAGCCTCGGTGGTCATGGCATGGCTGTCTAATCGCCTGATCGAGCGCCCGCTGCGCCAGACCGGCCGCCCACGCCGCGCGCACGTGCTGTGGACCCCGAGCTACTGGTGGGAAGCCATCCGCGTGTGGCCGAAGACCGCCTATGCGATGGTGATCATCCTGATCGCCGGTGGTGTGGTCGCCGCGGCCCCGGTGGTGGCGAAGAACCAGGTCGAGGAGGGCGAGGAACTCTGGCGCCTGGCGTCGAACGTCGAGAACTACCCTGGCCCGCTGGCCTTCAGTAACGACGCCTTCGTCCCACCGCGCCAGCCGCTGGCCCCACCGTTCGAAGAGATGGGCCCGCTGCTGCCGCCGACGCAGCCGGATGGTTGCCAGATCGGCTTCGAGGAGGATCACCTGATCCTGAAGCGGAACTTCAACCGCTCCGAGGAGGACTGCGCCTACGGTGATTTGAACTCCGAGCGCACGGTGTACGTGATTGGTGGTTCCCATTCCGAGCACTTCATCCCAGCGTTGGACGAGGTGGGCCGCCGCCAGGGTGTGAAGTTCATGCCGATCCTGAAGATGGGCTGCCCAGTCAACGCGAATATCACCAAGTGGGATGGCTCGGACTTCCCGTCCTGCCGTTCCTGGTCGAAGAAGGTCGTGGACCACATCCTGGCCAACCCGCCGACTGAGGGTGTGTGGATGACCGGTACCCGCCCGTCGGATATCGCGGGTAATGGGCCGGAGCAGGTGCCTCCGGAGTACGTGGATCTGGTGAAGCTGTTCACCGAGAACGGCATCCACAGCTACCTGATGCGCGATAACGCCTGGCACATCCAGCCGCCGGAGATGGGTGACCCGGTGCCATTCAACCTGCGCGAGTGCGTGGGCGAGATGGTGGACGGCACCCGCACCGCCACCGAGCGTGGCCGGAACTTCCCGGGCGTGCGGGATCGTTGGCGCCCGACGCCGGAGGAGATCGAGGAGATCAACGCGGAGTGCGGCACCCCGCAGGACGCCTCCCTACTGCCGGAGGACCCGCAGTTCAAGGCTTATGCGGGTCTGGACGTGACGCTGCTGGATGTCACCGATGGCTTCTGTAAGGACGGCTGGTGCCCGGCGATCATCGGCAACCTGGTGGCCTACCGCGATCAGCACCACTTCACGAACATCTTCGCCTCCCGCTTCGCGGATGCGATTGAGTACCAGATGTACAAGAAGCCTCGTGGCGCGGAGGGCTCGGAGGATAAGGCCCGTAAGGCGCCGGATGCGCGGGCTGAGGAGTCCGGTGAGGTCGCTCCCGGAGCCCCAGGGGCAGAGCAACCGGGTGCAGAGCAGCCAGGTGCACCGGGCGCTGGGCAGCCAGGCGCTGGTCAGCCAGATGCCGGTCAGCCTGGCGCTGGATTGGACGCCCCGAGCCCGGATGAGATTGGGCAGCACCCGCCGGTGCAGGCCCCGGCGGTTCCCCAACCCGCTGCCCCGGCCGGCGACTTTTACTAGCTAGGTTCCGGGACACGACGCCCTTGCTGAATTAACCCCAGCGGTAAGCCGCTGGGGTTCTTTCATGCGTGTTGCTTCTCTCTTGCAGCTAGTGGCGTTCTTGGAAAGTTTTAAGAGATCAGATCCAGGGGCATGTCGGAAATATCGCGCAACCGTCGCCCGTGCACCAGCATTTCGAGAATTTCCTGAGCGTCTTCCGAACCTGCTTCATGCACCGCTTTGCGCAGTTCAGGAAGCGCAGCGTGGTACACCATGTCAATGTCACCGGTGCCCAAGGCCAAGGAGGCGATCCTCGAAATCATCGGCTCCGCGGTAATCGCAATGATGTGCGGGGCGCGCCCCTTCCGGTTGCGAATCAGGTTGAGCGCCTCACTCCGTGTGTTCTGCGCGCGGTCGGAGCGCATGGTGAATTTGCAGCTGACAACCGCATGCAGAAACCGAGAAGAGGAAGACTGCGTATTGGATGCACGCATGGGAGAAAGCAAACCAGCCTGTTCATCCACGAACTCCAATTCGGCGTTCAACGCTTCATCGCTATAGGCATCTCGCGTGACGAGGATGTCCGGCGCGATGGAATAAGAGTTCCCTAGCACCGCGGCGAGGGTTGGCTTGTTTTCGATTTCGACCGCCAAGTCCCCAAGGTGAAGATAAGGCTCATAGCGAGCGACGTGACTCGCACGATGGGAGGATCCCACGACGTCGACAAACCAGTTTCCTGGCTGCACAGCCGCCATCGACCGAATCGTTGTACGCAGAAAGGTGCCGACCGCGTTCTCAAAATTCGATCCCGCCGTCTGCCCCGCTAGCTTCTGTCGCACAGGCACTCCCAGATTCTCCGCCAGGTGCAACGCAACAACCCGGCTAGCCCGGCTGCCCCTATCGGCATTCGAGGCGATTCCTTTATCGGAGATCGCCAAGGTTCCCGTATCGATGAGCTCTTGAATGAATTCTTTACGAGCCTGCGAAAGGACAGCTGGGTTCATACGTGGGCAATTCATATCTAGATAGTCATTTCGAGCAATTGGGCCGCCCCATACGGAAACGCGGGCAACGAACCATCGGGGATCGGTTCCTTATTGAGCGCAGAGGCGATTCTCTCGCCGATGGCACGTGCAACCGGCGGTGGAAAAGCGTTCCCGACCTGCCTCCACGCCGCGGTTTTGCGGCCCATCCACTTCCAGTCCTCTGGAAATCCCTGGATCACCCCACCCATCTGGACAGTCAGCCTAGGCATCTCCTCGTTAGGATCCTCGGTGAAATCCGCGCCAGGAGCCTCCTCCGCGATAGACGAGCCCTTTACCCCCAGCCTCTTCCATGCCGCACGCGCACGCGAAGGCCCCACGTCCGGGCCCCCATGCTTCTTACTTCCGCCAACCAGTGTTGGGGCGATGTCTTGCGCACCTGCTGCCCAAGCGGTCGCACCTGGCCAACCGCGAGAGGACATCAGATGGTGCAAAGCCTCTCCCACCGTAGTGCGATGCGAGACCGGCTCAGGCCAGGCAAAATATTCTGCATATTCATGCTGCAGCGCCACCATAATAAATCGTGGCCGGAGCTGCGGCACCCCATAATCGGCGGAAATGACCAGCTCCCAGAACACGGTATAGCCCATGTCATTCAGCTCTTCGATGAGCTCGGCGCGGTAGGCCTCGAAACGCGGCTGTGCCATGCCTCGGACATTCTCAAGCATCACCGCTCGGGGCCTTGCGATCCTGACCAGCTGCAGCGCCCGCGGGAAAAGGTCCCGCTCATCATCCTTTCCGAGCTGCTTACCCGCGATGGAAAATGGAGGGCAGGGCACGCCACCAGCGAACAAGTCCAAGTTCTCGGCATAAGGTTCGATATCGAAACTCAGCACATCTTCGGCGAGAACGTTCCAACTAGGCCTATTTGCCCTTAACGTCTCTACCGCATCTGGGTCGATCTCAACGGCGGCGAGATGATCAAACCCAGATTGCTCCAGACCTAGCGCCTGCCCCCCTGCACCAGCGCAGATCTCCACCGAAGTTAAAGCCTCCGCCTTGAAGGCGGGCACTGCATCATCATTTCCAGTCATGGTTTACTCCGCTGTCCAAGTCTTCTGGCTCCAGTGAGCCAAGTCAATCTGTTCGATTACCGCCGAACCTCGCGCCCGTCCACCCCCAGCTGCGTGCAAAGTACAACGAACGTAGTGGTGCGTCGCACAAACTAACCTGCGCACTCTCGGAAGTTTTCGCCTGTTAGTCTAGCAACGAGCCAGACAAGGATACCCTTTATTCGCTAATATGTTCGATTAATTCGCTCCGAACCGCTCAGTTCCTCCCTGCCATGCCACACATCGTTTTTCTCGACGCCAACGTGCTGACCAGCACCACCGTGCTGCGGTGGCTTTTCGACCTGCGCGCAGCACTGGTCGGTGAGGGGTACGAACTGCGGCTCGTGACGTCCTTAAAAACCCTGTCGGAGACCGGCGCCACGATGAACTGGCGCGTACCGCAATTCACCGGTGCGCAGCGGGATCAGCGGATGGCGGAGCTGCGCCGCGAGATGGACGACGTCCTCCCCCACTACCCCAAGGACCTGGCCTTCAGCGGGAAAGACCCCGGCGACTACCACGTGCACGCCGCCGCAACCGCCTGCGGGGCGGCCACGCTGCTGAGCTTCAACCGGCCCTCGGACTTCACGAAGAAGCCCGCCCGGGAGAGCTACCGAGTCACCAACCCCGACGATTTCCTCCACGAACTCGGCACCACCCATCCCGGTGCGTTGGCGCAGGCCGTGGCCGCGCGCACGGGCAAGAAGGGCACGGATGAGGAAGGCACAGCAAACATCGCCTCGCTGGTTCTGCAGCTCAAGAAAGCACGATGCCCCCGGCTCGCGAAACTGCTGCCGGGGGCACTGGGAGGCTAAGCTAGCCGCGCTCGTGCTGCCTTAGTCCTGTGTGGCGAGATCAAACTTCCAGGCACTGCCCTCAAGATCACCGCTGCTATCCAAGTCACTGACCAGGTAGACCTGTCCCCCGCGGTAACCCACGTACTCCGCATCCTCGAGGTCGCCACAGTAGCTGAGTTTCTTGGTCGCCCCCTCCTTGAGGCGCAAATGCTCCGGATCGCGGACCAGCTTGAGCGCGCTACCCGTCGGGAACACGACGCGCATATCCGGGACGTGGAATTGGAAGACGAAACGATCAGTCTCCCGTCCCAGGCGGAACGTCGCGTCCGCGCAGACCTGCGCCTTGTCAACGTCGATCTTGTCGACGGTGATCTTTGAGCCCGAGTAGCCGTCGTCCTTGACCTTCTGCGCCTCCCCAGCCTTGGCAACGTTCTTGCCCAGCTTCTCCCACAGCGGGGAGGAAACCTCGACCGGTTCGACGTTGACCGGCAGGTACTCCGGGGAGTCGAAGTCCGTCAGGTCCTTGCTTGCGGTGGCCTCGCGGTCCTGAATGTCCAGGTTTGTCAGCTGGCTGGCCAGCGGCTTCAGCGCGCCGCACGTCGCCGGAGTGGACAGGGTGCCCACGAACAGGCCGCTCTTGCTGTAGTAGGTGCACTTTTCGGTCGGCTCGGTGGACAGGTAGCCGTCCTCGCTCTTTTCCTGCGCGGTCCAGCCGCGCAGACCGTCGCTGCTCAGGGAGACGCTGTCGTCCGGCACCGAGACGCCTGAGGACGAGCTGTCGATCTCCATGGTGACGAGGACCTCGCCACCATCGGCGGTCTCGTACCAGCCCTGGCAGGTCTCCTCGTCGCCGGAGACTTGGACGTCCTTGAGGCCAACGGAGTTCCAGAACTCTTCCCCCAGGTCGCAGTCGGCGAGCTTGTTCTTGGAGACGTGCTTCGCGATCTGCTCGTTATCCCAGCCCAACGGCCCTTTTTCGGTACCGCGGGTCGCCTGGTAGATCCACAGTCCCGCGTAGACCAGTGCCGCGATGACGACGACGGCTAGTGCGGTGAACGCCCACGGCTTTAGGTTCTTGCGGGGCTTGTCTTGCTGCCCCTGCGGCGGTTGACCCCCAACGGGTCCCTGTGGGCCCTGTGAACCTTGTGGCGGCGGGGCACCGTTGCCGGCGGGCTGCTGCGCAGGCCCGTTGGCTGGCTGGGACGGCACGCCCCAGTCGTATGGCTGGTTCTGGTTAGGCGAATTCACGTCAGGATTCCTTCTCAGGTGGCGTCCAGCTCCCTTTCATCGGAGCACAACAAGAAACACGGTATCGCACGCGAAATGGTCTCGTGCGGATAGCGCAAATGTGCGGGTAGAAGGCCAATCGGGGAAGTTCGGTAGAGCGGAGCATTCGCTCCCAGTGATCTGATAAATTCCTGTTAGAAAACCCGTCGATGCTGGCCGGAAGGAAGCACATGGCCCACTACGACCTTTATCAAGCTCTCAATCTCGACCGCTCCAAGGCACCGGACGAGATCAGCGCCGAGCTCTCCGAACGCCTGGAGAACAACGAGCTGGACAATATCGGTGGCCGCGAGGAAGTGGAGATCGCCCGCTCCATCCTGGGTGATCCACAGAAGCGCACCGCCTACGATTCCCGCCTGGATGATCCGAACGCGCCTGAGGTGGATGTCAACGCCCTCCGCCAGCTCGCCGCCGCGGACTTCTCCGCGGGCGCTGCGCCGACGGGCGATCACGCAGCGGGCGCCGGTGTTGCAGCTGGTGCTGCCGGTGCCGCAGGCGCAGCGGGCATAGCTGGCTCAGCAGGTGCCCAGCACTCGCAGGAGAAGCAGGGCCCGTCGCTGGGCGAGCGCTTCAAGGAGGCCGGTACGAAGACCCAACAGCAGCTCGCGCCCGCCGTGGAGAAGACCAAGAAGGAGTTCGGCCGCTCCTCCAAGATGGCAATCCTCATCACCGCGATCGCCACGGCCGTCGTGATGCTGCTGATCTTCGCCGCCGTGAGCCTCTTCGGCGGCATGGGTGGCGATAACGTCACCGGAAAGGGTGCGCCGAATAAGAAGGTCGAACAACTGTTGAAGCTGCGCGACCGGGACAAGACGGATAAGTGGATCCGGGAGAATATCCACATCAAGGCCCAGGATGCCCTGATCGACGAGCTGGATCTCAACGATGATTACCGTGGTATCGACCGCTACCTGGGTGCTGAGGACCCGAAGGCCCTGTACACCGTCGATGACCAGGACTTCATGCGCCTGTCCATGAACTTCGACGAAGACAAGGTCAAGGACGCGTACAAGAACAGCCAGCTCAAGAAGAGCTACACCGTCCAGATCGGTGATAAGAGTGGCCGTGACACCGGCCAGCGCCTGGACGTCGTTGAGCTGGAGGACGGCAAGCTCGTCGTGAAGTTCTACGACGTGGGCTCGCAGAGCTGGGCCGATTTCGTCGAGGACTTCGACGTCGACGACATCAGCTCCGGCAGCAAGTCCTCTTCCTCTTCCAAGGGCTCCTTTGGTGACTTCTGGAGCGAGCTGACACGACAAGCATTCGGCGATTAATTCGCCGCCGCGACGATCGCCGGGGCACCCTCCGCCGCCGTGGCCCGCAGCGACCAGTCCGCCAGCCGGGTGAGATCGGTGCGTTCCGGGGAGATCTCCAGGATGCGGGCTCCCGCGGCCTTCGCAACCTGCGGCAGTCCCGCTGCCGGGTAGACCACGCCCGAGGTGCCAATGATGACCACCAGGTCGGCCTCCCGCATCGCGGCCTCGGAGGCGTCCCACTCGCGGTGCGGCAGCGGCTCACCGAACCACACCACGCCCGGGCGGATGGGGTTACCGCACAGGGAACAATTCGGCGGGGTGACGCGCTCCAGCTGATGATCAGGGAACTCAGGGGTGCGGGCGGGCTTGTGACAGATCGCGCAGCGGTAGCTGAAGAGGCTGCCGTGCAGGTGCGAGATCCGCTTGCTGCCCGCCCGTTCATGCAGGTCATCGATGTTTTGGGTCACCACGTGCAGGTTGATGCCCCGCTCGGAGGCCCAGGAGGCGTTCTCCCACTCGGCGATGGCCACGTGGCCGGCGTTGGGAGCTGCCTGCCGGCAGACATGTCCGCGCCAGAGGTACCAGGCGTACATGGGGTCAGGATCCTTGGCCCAGGAGTCCAGGGAGGCCATGTCCTGCGGGTTGATGCGCTCCCAGATACCTGTCTGTGCGTCGCGGAAGGTGTCCAGCCCGGAGTCCTTACTCATTCCCGCGCCGGTGAAGACGACGACGTTACGCGCGCCCGTCAGGACGTCGATCAGTTCTTGCGGTAGGCCGTCGTTCAGCGTGAAAACACCAGAGTTCGTGCTCATGGCCCAAGGCTAGCCCGTGGCTGGTCGTGCCGGGTTCGGGTTACCCAAGAAGCTGCTCGCCCCTCCTGCCCGGAACCAGCCCGGCGCCCAGCTCAGCAGCAGGAAAGCAAGCTGCACTCTGCGAGTTCCACTACTCCGGCCGGGCTGGTGCACCTCGACCCTGGGGTTCTGCGAGCCGTGTATCGAATTGGCTACTAGCGAGTTTCCGGTCAGCGTAGGTGATGAGATCGAGCACGTCGTCCGCATAGTAGCCACGTTGTCCTTGTGGACCCACAGACTTTGACCGCAAGATTCCGGCCTCCTCCAAAAAATCCAGTGCTTGACGGGCACTCGCAGGAGCCTTCCCATAGATGCGGTTGACCGTAGCCACCGTGACCACTGGGTGTTCCGGCAAAGCCCCCAAGAGGCGTATCACCAGGGAGTCCCGGCGCAGTTCTCGCACCTTCCCGCTAGCCTTCCTCGCAGCATCGACTTGCTCCGCCCACTGCTGTTCCATAGCGCTCAATTCATTCGAAAGCTCTTCTGCCTGGCCCACTGCCACATCAGCCGCTTCAACGAATAGGTCGAGCCACCCGGAAAGGTCCCCCTCCCGGAACTTGGTCAATCCCTCGACGTAGCGCTGCGACCATGTTCCCAGAACGAGGCTGATGGGCAGGAGGGTTTTCGGCGCGAGGCCACGGCGTTGAAGGACCCCATGAATGAGTGCTCGACCGACCCGGCCGTTCCCATCTGCGAACGGGTGAATCGTCTCGAATTGTGCGTGGACAATCCCCGCCTGGAGAAGCGCACCGTGGGTTGCACTATTCAGGTATTCAACGAGGTCTTCCATAAGTTCCGGAACGTATTCTGGCGGGGGCGGAACGAACTCTGCTCCAATTGGGGTGAAGTCCCCGCCACCGATCCAGTTTTGTTGCTCACGTACGCCTACAGGGATCCTCCGCTCGCCGCCGATGAGCTGCTCCTGCAGACGCTCCAGCATGTCGACCGTGATTGGACCCAGCGCTTCGAATTGTTCCTCCACGCTACGGAGCACGGTGAGGTTGCGAGCCACCGCTGCAGCATTCGGTTTGAATCCCCGGACATCCTCACTCTGCGCGAGTTCTGCAAGAGCAATCTTGTCTACCCTCGGCGCAATCCCCTCGATCTTGGAAGAAGCAACTGCCTCCGAACGCATCAGCCATCGGGCGATGCTCTCCAACTGCGTGGCGCCTTGTAGCCGCCCAAGCTGCAAAATCTTCCGCTCCACAACGGCCGCTTTGTACGACACGTCGTCGTCGACAAGTAGCGGTGCACCACGCCGGCCCTGCATCAAAAAATCTGGGACAAACGCGCGGAAGTGTCCACCAGCCTTATCGCGTTTCGGCACCCCTGGTGCATCGATTGGGTGCCAATGCTGATCAACGTAGTGCCCCATACACGCCTCTTCCTGGGTAGCCGGGCTACGGCTCACGCCCTGGGCGGCAAGCCAAGACTTATCCTTTAGTGATTAAGGGCTACACCTTCGGCTCAAGGTTTATACCTTAAGCGTTAAAGGGTAACTCTTCGGCTCAAGAGTACCCTTTTAACTTTTATCCCAGCACCCTGGTTTAGACCTGATCGATCGGCTTGATCATGATCGTCTCCACATCCATGTGCGCGGGCCGGCCCGCGATCCAGCGCACGGTTTCGCCGATATCCTCCGCCACCAGGTTCTGCACGCCCTCGTAGACCTCGTCCGCGCGGGCTTGATCCCCCTTGAAGCGGTTCAGCGAGAAGTCGGTAGCAACGCGGCCCGGATCCAGCTGGCAGACGCGGATGCCGTCCTCGGCGAACTCCATGCGCATCACGTCCGTCAGCGCGGTCTCCCCGAACTTCGCGGCGTTATAGCCCGCCCCGTTCCGGTATGCGCCACGCCCGGCCATGGAGACCACGTTGATCACCTGTGGTGCCTGCCCGGCCTTGAGCTGTTCGTATAGGGCGCGGGTGACCTGCAGGGTTCCCATCACATTGGCCTCGAACATCCAGCGCCAGTCCGCCGGGTCGGTCTCCACGATGGGTTCCAGGCCGCGCGCCCCGCCCGCATTGTTGACCAGCAGGTCAACGCTGCCGAATTCCGCGGCGAGCTGTTCGGCCACC
This sequence comes from Corynebacterium sp. UMB4614, assembly GCF_030217065.1. Taxonomy (NCBI): domain Bacteria; kingdom Bacillati; phylum Actinomycetota; class Actinomycetes; order Mycobacteriales; family Corynebacteriaceae; genus Corynebacterium; species Corynebacterium sp. UMB4614. Next base: position 22,441 of record NZ_JASONC010000014.1, on the reverse strand, counting down.
GCGTCGATGGAGGCCTGGTCGGTGACGTCGAGGACGATGACGGTGGCCTGGCCGCCGGCGTCCTGAATTCGGGCCTGCACCTCCCGGAGGCGGTCCTCGCGGCGGGCGGTGAGGACGACGTGCCAGCCGTCGGCGGCGAGTGCTTCTGCAGCGGCGGCCCCGATGCCTGCGGAGGCCCCGGTGACGACGGCGGTGCGGGTGTTATCCGTGGTGTTAGTCATGCCCCTCAGGCTAGTCGGCACCGCAGACACGCGCGCCGATTCGCCGACGGGGACCTAGTCCCGGTCGCTGCTCACCCGGTCGGTGCTCACAGAGCCCGGCCGTCCCGCGACCACCGTGGCCGGTCCCTGCACAGCGCCGATAGCCACGGCCACAACGAGCATGACCACTGCAGCGCCAACGTAGAGCGCCAGCGGCGACCAGCCCGAGTCCACCAGGTAACCGACCACAAGCGGGCCCATGATCGCACCGATGCGACCCACGCCCAGCGCGATGCCGACACCGGTGCTGCGCAGGTGGAAGGGGTAGGACTGCGGGGTGATCGTGTACATGCCGGTCACGCAGCCGTTGAGCAGCATGCCCACGGCCACGCCCAGCGCCAGCATGAGCACCGGGAAGTCCGTGCTGAGGATGAAGGCAACCAGGACCCAGCCCGCCGTGAGGGAGAAGATCACCAGTGTTGTGCGGGTGCTCAGTCGGGTGGTCAGCACGCCGAAGAGCACGGAGCCCACCGTTCCGCCCAGGGCGAGCATGATCCCGCCCAGCGTGCTGAGTTGCTCGCTCAGCCCGACCTCGGTGAGCAGCTTCGGGGTCCACTGGTTCGCAAAGTTGAAACCGAAGTTCACCAGCGCAAAGCCCAGCCACAGCAGCAGGGTGTTGCGCAGCAGCTCCGGGCCCAGCAGGTCGCGGAAACGGCCGCGCTCTGCAGCCGAGGGGACCGCGACGGTCACCCGCTGCTGCTCGTTCGCGCCAGCCGACACCTTGCCTATGCGCCGGGCCAGACGCTGGAGGGCGGCGTCGTCCCCGCGAGCGGCGAGGGTCTCCGGAGTCTCCGGAATGAAGAAAAACACGGCGAGCAGCGCGACCGTCGTCAGCACTGCGCCAGCGAAAAACACGATGCGCCAGCCATGATCCGGGATGAAGGTGGAGGCAATCGTGCCGCACAGGGAGGCACCCAGGCCGTAGCCCGCGGCATAGATCGCCATCGCCAGGCCGCGGAAACGCAGATTGGAGAACTCGGAGGTCAGCACGGTCACGCAGGCGAGCACGCCGCCCACCCCGATGCCGGTGATCACGCGGTACACGAAGAGCTCGGGCACGCTGCTGCTGAACCCGGTGGCAATCAGGCCGGCCAGGGTGATCAGCAGGGAAATCACGATCAGGCGCTTGCGGCCGAAGCGGTCGGCCAGCGGGGCCAGCGCCACCGCACCCACCCCCACGCCGATCAGCGCGGAGGCCAGCAGCCAGCCGAGGGTGGATCCACTGAGATCAAATTCCTTCGTGACCGCATTCGCCGAGAAGGCCATCGCGACCAGGTCGTAACCGTCCAGGGCGTTGACGAAGGCGGCGACCGCGATGATGAGCCACTGATAGCCGGACATCCGGGTGTTATCGATGAGTTGGCGCAGATCCATCAATAATCCTTAAATTCTGCGTAGCCTCGCCGGTCAGGGGCGTGAAGCTACGTATCCAAAGAGCTGGGAATAAACCTAGCCATTGGGGCGGACAGAAAGAATTTCAGTCCTCAGAATTCGCACAATCTGTTCGATCTCTGCCTCCTTCAGGGGTGAAGGCAGGGTGAAGCGGAGGGCGGACTGCGCCAACTCCGGGCTATAACCCATAGCCAGCAGCACCGGGGAGGGTTCGGATTGGCCCGCGCGGCAGGCTGACCCGGAACTCACCGCGAATCCCGCAGTATCCAACGCCACCAGCAGGGACTCACCGCTGACCCCTTCGACAACGAAGGAGGCGTGGTTGGGCAGCCGCTCGGTGGGGTGCCCGGTCAGCGCCGCGCCCGGCACGCCGGCGAGCACGGCCTCGATCAGGGCGTCACGGGAGGCCATGAGCTCCACGGCTCGGGTGCCGATCGAGGCACGGGTGGCTGCGACGGCGGCGGCGAAGCCCGCGGCCCCGGCGATATTGCTGGTGCCCGCGCGTCGACCGTTTTCCTGCTCCCCGCCGTGGATGACGGGCTCCAGGGCGACATCCCTGGGCAGGAGCAGCGCGCCCATGCCCTGCGGTCCGCCGAATTTATGGGAGGCCACCGCTGCGCTGGTTATTCCAGTACCGGGCCAGCCACCGTCCGCGAAGCTGACTGGCAGGCCAGCGGCGGCCTGGACGGCGTCGATGTGCAGGGAAATCCCCAGCTCGAGGGCGGTGGTGCTGAGGTTCTCGACGCTACTGACGCTGCCGACCTCCGAGTTGGCCAGGCCCACGGCGACCAGCGTGGTGTCCGCGGTCAGGTACTCCCGGGCGGCGCTGTCGAGGACTCGTCCCGACGCGTCGACGGGCAGGTAGTCCACGGTAAAGCCGTGGATGCGTTGCAGGTAGTCCACGCTGGCTAGCACGGAGGAGTGCTCGGCCTTGGTGGTCACGACCCTCCGCCCGCGCGGATTGGCCAGGGCGCGGCCGATGATGCCGAGGTTATTCGCCTCCGTCCCACCGGCGGTGAAGATCACGCCGTCTGTGGGGACGCCGAAAGCCCGCGCCACCGTGGTGCGGGCGTGGTCGAGTTCCCGGTCCGCGCGGTGCCCGGCGCTGTGCACGCTGGCGGCATTACCCGGACCTGCGTCCCACACCCGGTTCATCGCTTCCCGGGCGGCCGGGTGCAGTGGTGCGGTGGCGGCGGCGTCGAGGTAGCGGGACATTAGGCCTGGTCCTGTGCTTCCTGGTCCTGCGTGCTCTGCGCTGCCGGCTCCAGTGCGTCGAGCCCCAGGTCAAGGGAGCCCGCGGAGTGAGTGAGCTTACCGACGGAGATGACGTCCACGCCGGTGGCCGCGAGCTCCGCGACCGTCTCCAGGCTGACGTTGCCGCTGGCCTCGGTGGCCGCACGGCCGTCGATCAGGGCGACGGCACGGGCGAGCTCGGTGGGGCCGAAATTATCCAGCATGATGCTGTCCACCCCGGCGGCGAGCACAGGCTCGATCTGGTCCATGCGGTCGACCTCCACCTCGATGTGGGTGGTGTGGCCGACCCGGCTGCGGACGACGCGCAGCGCCTCGGTGATCGAGCCCTCCCCGAGGCTCGCGGTGAGTGCTGCGAGGTGATTGTCCTTGACCATCACGGCGTCCGAGAGCCCGTAGCGGTGGTTGTGTCCGCCGCCGACGCGCACGGAGTGCTTCTCGAAGGCGCGCAGGCCAGGGGTGGTTTTCCGGGTGTCGACAATGCGGGCATTCGTTCCAGCGATGGCGTCGACGTAGCGGGCGGTCATGGTGGCGATCGCGCACATGCGCTGCGCGAAGTTCAGGGCAATGCGCTCGGCGGTGAGCACGCCGCGGGCCGGGCCCTCGATGACCGCGAGCTGCTGGCCCGCGGTGAAGCGGGTGCCCTCGGCGGCCAGTTCGGTGACGGTGATCGCCGGGTCGGTGAGCTCGAAGGCGGCGCGGACGACCTGCCCGCCGGCGAAGACCCCGTCCTCGCGGGCGGTCAGCGCGGTGCGGAGGCGGGTGTCGGCGGGGATGGTCGCCTCGGAGGTGATGTCTCCCCACGGGGCGTCCTCGGCGAGGGCGGCGCGGACGGCGGTGGTGATGGTGTCTTGGGTGAGCATGGGGCCTTTCGGGTTCTTCTTCGGGGCTTGTTGTCGCTGGGCTGTTTTCTCGGGATTTGTTGCTGCTGCGCTGTGTGAGCTGGTCACGGCGTTTTTCTGGGCGTTATGTTCCGGCGGGGACGAGCCGCAGGAAGCGGGAGCTGGCCTGATTCGGGTCCGTGCGGGGATAGTCGCGACGGCGGTGGGCTCCCCGGGATTCGGTCCGGACCTCCGCCGCGGTGGCCACGAGTTGCGCCACGGTGGCGCTGGCGCCGGGGACCTCTGCCAGCCGTTGCCGGGCCTGCCGGATGCCCTCGCCGGTTCTTTCGACGTCCAGCCCCTCACCCACGGCGTCCCGCGCAGTGGCCTCGTCCTGTGCCGCAGAATCGTATTGCGCAGCGCCGTTCGATTCCTCGACGTCTGCCGGAGACGTCACGCCCGGCGCGGTGCCTTCCGGCAGCGTCAGCTCGACGTCCAGCACGCGGCCTTCGGCGGTCGCGGTTACCAGCCCCGTGGGTTGTTGTCCCTGGTCGCCGGAGACCTGCGCCGCGGCGTCCTTGCCAGCGGCAGCGGCGAAGACCAGCGCCTCGAGCAGGGAGTTCGACGCCAGACGGTTCGCCCCGTGCACGCCGGTCCGGGCGGCCTCACCGGCGGCGTAGAGGCCTGGCACGCTGGCGCGTCCGTGCAGGTCAGTGGCGATTCCGCCCATGCAATAGTGCGCGGCCGGGGCAACCGGAACGATCTCGTGGCGCCAGTCGATGCCCTGCGAGGCGAGCATCGCGGTGATGCCCGGGAACTCCTCGGTCAGCTGCGGGATGTGGCGGGCGTCCAGCCACACGTTCTCGGTGTGTTCGTGCAGGGCGCGGCACACCCCGGTGGCGACGACGTCGCGGGGCGCGAGCTCCGCGCGCGGGTCGACGTTCTTAAGAAAGCGCTGTCCCGCATCGTCGAGCAGCACTCCCCCAGCCCCGCGCACCGCCTCGGAGATGAGAAAGTTGGTGCCCGCCAGGACGGTGGGGTGGAACTGGACGAACTCCATATCCGCCAACACCGCCCCGGCTCGGGCCGCTGCGAGGATCCCGGCACCCGTGCACACCCCACCGCTGGTGGAGCGGGGGAAGATGCCGCTATATCCGCCGGTGGCGACGATGGTTGCGTCCGCGCTGAGGTCTAGTGTTTCACCCGCGCGGCGCACCCGGGCGCCGGTGACCACGCCGTCGGTGAGAAGCAGTTCGGCCAGCTCGCAGCCGGGGTGTTGGGTGATCGCGCCAGCCTGTGAACCACCGCTGTGCTCGCCCGTGCTCGCCTCAATCTTCTCTGCGAGGAAGGCGTGCAGGGCCGCGCCGGTGCGATCCCCCCACGCGTGGACGATCCGCTCCGCGCTATGCGCCGCTTCCAGCGCGAGCGCGGGCGTGCCATTCGGGAGCAGGTCGGCGGGGAAACCGGCCGCGAGCAGGCGGCGCACCGCCACCGCCCCCTCGGCGGCCAAAAACTCGACCGCCCGGGCCTCCTCGGAATTCGAGGGAACCAGCCCCGCCCCCGCGGCCAGGGTGTCCGCGACGTGCGCGGCCACGCTATCGGCCGGGTCGATCGCGGCGGCGATCCCGCCCTGCGCGAGCTGCGTGGCTCCCCGGCTGGCGGCGATGCTTCCGCCCGGATAGATCAGGGCGACCTCGGCGCCGGCGGCAGCCGCGGTGAGCGCGGCGACCATGCCGGCTACCCCGGAGCCTAGGACGTTGACCTGCGGCATCAGTGAGGCTTCGCAGCCAGCATGCGCTCGAGGGCAACCTCGGCGTGCTCGGCGACGGACTCGTCCACGGTGATCTGGTTGACCACCTTGCCGTCCACCAGGGACTCCAGCGCATAGGCCAGGTACGCGGGGTGGATGCGGTACATCGTGGAGCACGGGCAGACCACCGGGTCCAGGCAGAAGATGGTGCGGTCCGGGTACTGCTGGGCCAGGCGGTTGACCATGTTGATCTCGGTGCCGATGGCGATGACGTCGCCCGGCTTGGAGGCCTCCACCTCGCGGCGGATGACTTCGGTGGAGCCGGAGACGTCCGCGGCGTCGACGACCGGGGCCGGGCACTCAGGGTGGACGACGACTCGCACGCCCGGGAACTCAGCGCGCGCCTTTTCGATCTGGGCGACGGTGAAGCGCTTGTGCACGGAGCAGAAGCCGTTCCACAGGATCACCTTCGCAGCCCGGATCTCCTCGGCGGTGTTGCCGCCCAGCGGCAGGTGCGGGTGCCACATGATGATCTGCTCGTCCGGGATGCCCATCGCGCGAGCAGTGTTGCGGCCCAGGTGCTGGTCCGGCAGGAAGACGACCCGCTCGCCGCGCTCGAAGACCCAGTCCAGGACGGTGCGGGCGTTCGAGGAGGTGCAGACGATCCCGCCGTTGCGGCCGCAGAAGGCCTTGATGTCCGCGGCGGAGTTCATGTAGGTCACCGGGATCAGCGGTGCCTTGGCAGCGACGTCCCCGTCGCCGTTTGTTCCCAGCACCTCGCTGAGTTCCTCCCAGCAGGCCTCGACCTGGCTGATGTTCGCCATATCGGCCATGGAGCAGCCCGCAGAGAGGTTCGGCAGGATCACGGCCTGGTTGTCCTGGGAGAGGATGTCCGCGGTTTCCGCCATGAAGTGCACGCCACAGAAGACGAAGGCCTCGGCCTCCGGGTGGGCCTTCGCCGCCTGGGCGAGGTTGAAGGAGTCACCCACGAAGTCCGCGAACTTCACGATCTCATCGCGCTGGTAGAAGTGGCCCAGGATTTTCACCCGGTCGCCGAGGGTCTCCCGGGCGGCGATGATCATGGCATCCAGCTCGTCTGGGGTGGCGCTGGTGTAGCGCTCCGGCAGCACGCCCTGGCGGGGTGCCACGGTCGGGAAGTCATCGCCGTGGGAAGCGCCCGGCCCGTAGGAGGAATTCTGGTCGACCTCCCAGGGCTCGGCGGGCAGCTGGGAGTCACAGGTGCTGGACTCGGCGTCGGCGGCCTTGAGGATGAGGTTGGTTACGGAGCTCATAGTCTTGTGCTTTCTGTTGTGGCTGCCCCTTTAAGGCAGGTGGGTTCAGTGGTGGGTTTTCGCGTCGGGTTGGTCGTGTCGCCAGTGGTCAGTTTCTACAGTTCTGCCCGGTCGGATTCGGGGACGAAGCGGTAGTACTTCGCGGGTCGGTGTTTGGTTCCTTCCTGGTATTCCCCGGTTTCCTCGACGTCCCCGCTGGCGAGGACCTGGCGGCGGAAGTTGGCCGGGTCGAGCTTCTTGCCGAGAATGACCTCCTGGACGTGGCGTAGTTCGGCGATGGTGAAGGAATCCTCCAGGAAACGGTGTGCGACGAGGGCCTTTTCGGTCCTTCTGCGCAACCGGTCGATGCCCGCGTCGATGATCTCTGCGTGGTCGAAGGCCAGGGGCGGGAGGTCATCGGTGCGGAACCAGGCGATGTTTTCTTGTTCCTGACGTTGCCGCTGCTGGAAGTCGCTGTCCCGGAACTGTGCCCAGTAGGCGATGGTCACGGTGCGCTGCGCCTCGGCGGAGCGTTCCACCGATCCGAAGGCGTAGAGCTGTTCCAGGTAGTTCGGCTCCGCCTGGGCGGCGGCGACGAGGTTCTCCAAGGCAGTTTCGGTGAGGGTTTTATCCCATTCGGTGGGCCCGCCGGGCAGTGCCCAAGCGCCTTCGAAGGGTGGCCGAATGCGGCGCACGAGCGGGACCCACAGTGCGGGGCTAGCTGCATCCGCGTGCGGTGGGTCAATGGCGAAAGCCACCGTGGAGACAGCCACCGTGGGGCCGAGTTGTCGCCTTTCGGCGACGTTTAGGCCGGTCCATCGCCTCATGCCGGGCCTCCTCACTACTTAATGTCATATTGACACTAAGTAAGTGTATGGCGCAGCTCACCCCCGGTCAAGGCGAATGGCCGAACGCGCCCATATGGCAGCCGCGCCCATCGCAGCGAGCTCGGAACATCGTCAGTGGCTCAGGGCCACACCGCCGCCGCGCGCCAGGCCCCGGGCCGACAGACCGAGAAGCTAGAAGAACAACGGCAGCAGGAAGGCCATGCCGGTGCTCCAGGAAAGGTGCAGCGCCGTCGCGCCGAGGATAGTGCCGTACCGGCGGGCGAGCAGCGCGGTAAACAAGCTGATGCACAGCGAACCAACCAACAGCAGCGGGACCCCCATCGCCACCGTGACCAGCACATAAAGCGCCACCTGCAGGCCAAGGGACGCCGCCGGGCTAGCGAGGGAATCCAGGGCGCGGCGGGCGACGTCGCGGAAGAAGAGCTCCTCCCCCACCCCGTTGAGCACCAGGGTGAGCACCGTGGCCCACAGCGCGTCCACCCGCATGTTGTCCATCAGCCCCGCGACCGGCTCCGCCAGCACCAGAATATTGCGGGTTACCAAGGCCCCCAGCAGGAAGATCCCGAGCAGCACCACACCTAGCCCCACACCGACCCCGAGCTCACGGGCGGCCGTCGAGCCGGCGCGCGGGCTCAAGCAACGGCGGTCGCCGAAACCCAGCCACGCGGCAAGCCACACCAGGAAGGCCACGGCGGTGGCCAGGTAGAAGCTGGCCGAACCCGCGGGCGAGGAAGATACCCAAAACAGGCTCGCGGCCCCCAACACGGCCGGGACCAGGATGATGGCGAGGCGCGCTGCCACAGGCTTATTCTCCATGCGCCAGATGCTACCGGGGCGGGCAGCCACGCCCTGCACGCCGTTCAGCCGCTCACTCCGCACGCTTGCTGCTTGCTAATCCCACCCGCCCCACACGCCGCCCGCGCACGAGCGATCCACCGCGGGCGCACTGTTCACCCGCCACCCGGAATGCTTAAAGTGAGAGCATGCTTCCCCAGATTTCCGTCGGCGCACTCGGCGGCACCATCGCAATGAGCTCCCAGAGCGCGAGCACCCCCGTCAACCCCCAACTCGGGGCCGAGGACCTGATCGCCGCCGTCCCCAACCTGCAGGACGTCGCCCGGATCAGCGCGAAGACCATCAACAACGTCGCCTCCCCGGCGATCACGATGTCGGATATCCTCGCCGCCCTCCGCTACGCGGAAGAGGCGGTGGACGCCGGCGCCGCGGGCGTCGTCCTCACCCACGGCACCGACACCCTGGAAGAGACCGCCTTCCTACTCGACCTGATGTGGGGCCGGGAGGAGCCGATCGTGCTCACCGGCGCGATGCGGTCACCGAACCTGTTAAGTTCCGACGGCCCGGCGAATCTCATGTCCGCCGTCATCACCGCCGCCAGCCCGGACGCCCGTGGCCTCGGCGTCCTCGTTGTTCTGGACGACACCGTCCACGCCGCCCGCACCGTCGTGAAGACGGACGCGACCGCACTGTCCACCTTCCAGTCCCCTGGCTGGGGCCCGCTGGGCCGGATCTTTGAGCGCGAGCTGCACCTGCAGTTCCGGCCCGCCCGGCGCGAGGCCGCCCAGCCCGCGCCGGCGGACGAGCCGGTGCGCATCCCGATCGTGGAGAGCGCGGTGGCCGAGGACGGCGAGTGGGTCGCGGCGTTGGCGCAGATGAATCCGCGGGCAATCGTGGCCAGTGGCCCGGGTGTGGGGCACCTGGCAGTGCCGGCCGCCGATGCTCTGGAAAAGGTGCTCGAGGAGGGCACCCCGGTGATCGTGGCCTCCCGCACAGGGGCGGGGCGGACCCTGACCCACACCTATGGCTACCCGGGCTCCGAGGCCGATCTGCTGGAGCGCGGCTTCCTCCTCGCCGGTTCGCTCACGGCCCGGAAGGCCCGTCTGTTGGCGCACGTCCTGCTGGCAGCGGGGGCTGATTCCGAGCAGCTGCGCGAGGGCTTCGCCCGCTTCGGGCACTAGAACAGCCTGAGGCAGCGGGCCACTCAGCGGTAGCGGGCACGAGGCAGGCCAGGCAGCGTGAACCTCGCCCCTCCCGGGCGCCCCGGCCGCCGTGGCGCGCCGCCCGCTCGCTATAGCCCTGCCTATTCGCAGGCCACGCCGTCGCGGTCGCCGTCCAGACCCGGTCGGTAACCGGGCTGACCAGCGTAAATAGGGGCAGCACCGGCCGCCCGGGCCGCGGCGCAGTTCTTGTAGTACACCGCGCCACCCGACTGCGCGGGCGCCACCGGCGCTGGCGCAAGCGGTGCCGGAGCTGGCTGGGCCGGGGATGGTCGCGGCTTCGGCGGCGCCGGCTGGGCTGGCTGCGGTGGCGGGAGCTGGGCGGCACCAGGTCGCAGCAAGCCATCGATGGCGTTCGGGCCGGTGCCGGTACCGTCCCCGGCGAGGTTGATGGAACCCGGGCCACAGCCGTCGAGAACGCGGTTGATGGCCTCCTTCTCCGCGGCGGTGACCCACAGCTGGTAGGCGTGCTTCACGTTCACCTGGATGGCGACGTACTGGCAGCGGAAGCCCTTGTTTTTCGGCAGCCAGGTCGCGGCGTCGCCGTCCCCCTTCTGGGTATTCGCCTTCCCCTGAACGGCCAATAGGTTGCGGTGGTCATTGGCGAAGGCCTCCCGGCGCTCCAGGCTGAGCTGCTGGGCGCCCTTCTGCCAGGCATCCGAGAGCGCCACGACGTGGTCGATGTGCACCTCATTGGAGGTCTGCGGTCCGCGCTGGAAGTTCATGACCTGCCCGGTATACGGCTCCTTGAGTTGCCCGGCGAGCACCTTGCAGCCCTTCGGGGCCGAGACCATCGTCATGTCCCGTGCCAGGACGTCATTGCGCTGATCGCAGCCGTTGCGGTCGATGTCCTTCCACCGCTGGCCGAACTGGGAACGTTCGTAACCGGTCTTCGGCGCGCGCCCCTTGACCGCCAGCTCGTCGAGCTTGCCACGGACGATCCGCACCACGTCCGTGTCCTCCGGCTTCTTCTCCTCCGAGGTCGGGGATGCCTCAGCGTCGGCGGCGGCTTTCTCCTGTGGTGGTGGGGAGGTTTCGGCCGTTTCGCTCGCCGCACTCGTGACGGCCGAGCTCTCGCCGGCTGGCTCTTCGGGTTCGAGATCGCACGCAGTGGCGAAAGTCAGGCTGGCGGCGCCGAGGACCGCCAGTGCTGGGCGGAGCGCCCTAGCGGACCTCTTCCACCGCTGGTGAGGGCTTATTTTCTTCATGGCTGGCAGCATAGCCCACGCCCCCGACAGGCTTGGCTTTCCAAGCGTGAATTAATAGAACACAGAATAGAATCAGGCCGGTCCAGCCTTGGGAATTACCCAGCAGCCACAAGCCCGGTTCGAAGGCATAGCTCTCCTGATCCGGGTACAGGCCGTGCATCCCCAGGTAGTTGGCCACAATCACCAGTAATGCGGCGATGCGCACTGCCCGCGAGCGGGTGCAGAACACCAGTGGGAAGACCAGCACGATGCCGATCCAGTGGTGCGGGACGGCCAGCGGCCCGGCCAGGCACACCCCGAGAATCACCAGGGTCAAAGCGTGCACGCGGCGGCCGGTGCGTTCGAAGCGCCAGGCGCCCCACAGGCTCAAGGCTGCGATGACGATGAAGCCCGGCTTCATGATCGCCAGCGCCGTGTCGCTGTCGACGCCCAGGCGGGCGATCAGCCCGGTCAGCGACTGGTTCGGCGGATACGGCGGCGCACCGCCCCGCTCCTCGTTGACGAACTCGGTGGTCCAGAAGTAGAGGGAGGCCTCGGGGCGCAGGATCCACCCGATGACCGCGGTGAGCAGGAAGAACCCGGCGGAGCGGGCGACGGAAGCGAAGTCCTTGCGCACCAGGAAGATCAGCGCATAGGCCGCCGGGGTGATCTTGATGCCCGCGGCGATACCGATTCCCAGGCCCCGGACGCGTCGCGGCGTGAAGCCGAAAACGTCCGCGGCGACCAGCAGGATCAGAAAGACGTTGATCTGGCCGTAGTTGAGGTGGGCCCGCGCCGGCTCGAAGCAGGTGGCAAGGCCGGTAAGCCCAATGGACCAGGCCCAGAAGTAGCGGTTATCCATCGGCCCCGGCAGGCCAAGCCCACTGCGCTGCAGCCACCGCACCGCCATCGCGATGATGCCAAAGAGGGCTGCCACGCTGGCCAGCGTCCAGAGGACCTCCATGGTCTGCTCCCCCACCCAGGTCAGCGGGGCAAACAGCAGGGCGGCGAAGGGCGGGTAGATGAAGCGGAATCCGGAACGGGTGTCGAAGTCCACGTAGAGGTTCTCGCTGTCGATGAAGGCTTGCCCGGCATCGCGAAACACGCCCACATCCAGCAGGTACGCGGATAGCGCGTGCTGGACGGCCACGGTGATACCGATCGCGCCGACGATCAGCCCCACGACCAGCACAACAGGTCCGAGCAGACGTTGTGCCCGGGCGAAATCTGGTTTTGACATGCGAAAAACCTTAGCAGCCCGAGGAAAACCCGCAGTGTGTCAGCAAGCCCCGCCCACTTATGGGAACATGAATTTTATGAATTCAGCAGTCAAGACGATCACGGGCGCCGTGGGCAAGCCCTTTCAGAAGCTCAAGCTGCCGCAGAAGGTGCTGCGCGAAGGCTTCGAGAACCCCAGCCTGGCACGGCGACTGTTCAATCTGTGGCCCCCGCTGCTGGGAGCGGGCGTGCGCATCACGCACGTCGCGGATGACTGGTCCGCCGGCCGCCTGGAGCTGAACCTGCGCTGGTGGAACCGCAATATGCACGGCGCGGGCTTCGGCGGCACGCTGTTTTCCATGACGGACGTGCTCTTCGGCACGCTGGTCATGGGCCGCCTGGGTTCGGACTACGAGGCCTGGACCCGCACCGGCACCTTCCAGTACCTCTCCCCGGGACGTCGCGGCGCCTACCTCGACGTCGAGGTCACCGACGAGCTGCTCGCCTGGATGAAGGAGGTCGTCGCCGAGGACGGTTACTGCAACGTCCCTTATACCTCGGTGATCTACAACAAGGACGGCTCCGTGGCCGGCATCGGCCAACAGGATCTGCACGTCCGTCCGCGCCGTACGGGCAAGCTTGCCCACCTCAAGCGTGCACCGGAGCCGAAGCACGCCACCGAGGCCCGCGGCCTGGTGCTGGAGTCCCTGGCCAACGCGGTGCTGTGGCACTGCTTCAAGCAGCAGCCGAGCGTGCTGACCTCCTTGATGAGCCGCCAGCGTCGCATCCCTGACCCGGCTGAGCAGATGCGCATGGTGGTCAGCGAGGTGCTGGACCGCGAGGCCGCGACCCGCGAGGAGCTGCTGGAACTGGGCGTGGCGGAGAAGTTCCTGGACTAGACCCGGCGAACCAGCCACCACTGGGCGGGGAACCGCCCTCGCGTCGAGAATAAAAAGCCGCCGACCACGGTGAAAACTGTGGTCGGCGGCTTTCGCGCTAGCTATTCCATTCTGAGCGGCCTCACCGCTTTTCGCCGTTTAGTAGATGGCGGCGGACTCGATGCGGCTCGGCGTGGCGTAGGCGATCGCGGCGGTGCAGACGATGCCCGCGAGCGTGACCAGCGTCGTCCAGTCGCCATCGAGCAGACCGCCGAGAATCACCCACAGCACCGCAGCGACCACCGCCAAGGCAATCACGGCAATGCCGAAGAGGTGCTCATTGCCCGTGCCGGAAACCGGGATGTACAGCAGGCCCGCGCCGATGCCGATCAGGCCGGCAACGACCGCCGCAAGCACAGCGGAGGACACGCCGCCGGCGCCGTAACCCGCGATCTGGGAGACCAGCAGGCCGACGAGGAAGACGACGGCGAAGGTCACGACCGCGCCGAGCAACGCGAGCAGCACCAGGTTGCTGATGACCTTCTTCGTCTGGAAACGGCCGGCGATCAGGCCCTCCTGGGAAGGCTGGGCCTCGTAGTAGCCCTGGTTGTACTGCTCCTGGCCGTAGCCCTCGCCATAACCCTGCTGGCCATAACCCTGGCCGTAGCCTTGCTGGCCATAGCCCTGGTTGTACTGGCCTTCGTTGTTATTGGGGTAGGTCATGCCATCAATCCTTTGTCCTTATATTGTGCGGTGCCCAACTTTACCGGCTGGGCTCCTCTCCATCAGCCGGGCACCGGTTTGGCAGGAAGTCCTCATTATCCTCCCGGGAACTTTTCCGCCCACCCCTCCGACCACTCACATACAGCCGTCTGTGGGCCCAATGCGGCCCCACCACCGGCTACACCACTCACCTAGGCCGGCGCCGAAGGGTGCCGGAAATACGTCGGAGGCGTAAATGGAGTTTTCTCTCCTTGCCGCCGGCGTGGATGCGGCCGGTGGTTTAGACACCGTTGCCTTGTCCCGCTGGCAATTCGGCATCACCACGGTTTATCACTTTATTTTTGTCCCGCTGACCATTGGGCTGGCGCCATTAGTGGCGCTCATGCAGACGTTCTGGGCTGTCACGAAGAAGCCTCATTGGTACCGCGCCACCCGCTTCTTCGGTGTGGTTCTGCTCGTGAACTTCGCGATGGGCGTAGCCACCGGCATCGTCCAGGAGTTCCAGTTCGGGATGAACTGGTCGGAATACTCGCGGATGGTCGGGGACGTCTTCGGCGGCCCGCTCGCCCTCGAAGGCCTGGTCGCCTTCTTCATGGAGTCCGTCTTCCTGGGGATCTGGATCTTCGGTTGGGGCCGGATCCCCACCTGGCTGCACACGCTCTCCATCTGGGCGGTGGCACTAGCGGTCAACCTCTCGGCGTACTTCATTATCGTCGCGAACTCCTTCATGCAGCACCCGGTGGGCGCGGAGTTCAACCCCGAGACCGGACGCGCGGAGCTCACGGACATTGTCGCGTTGCTGACCAACCCCACCGCGCTGGCGGCCTTCCCCCACGCCGTGGCTGGTTCCTTCCTCACCGCGGGCACGTTCGTCCTCGGCGTGTCTGGTTGGTGGTTGATTAAGGACGCCCGGGCCAAGGCGAAGGCAGCTACCGCAACCCAGGATGGCGTCGCTCTGGAAAGCGCCCCGGTAGCCGAGGCGTCGGCGTCGGGAACCGACACGGCAGCGACTGACACCGTATCGTCCAAGGCAGCGGCGTCGTCGTCCGAGAAAACAGCTGCAACCAGCGGCGACAACCGGCACAGCATGCACCGACCGGCGATGAAGGTGGGCCTGTGGACCACCATCCTGTCCTCGATCGGGCTGTTCATCACCGGCGATATTCAGGCCAAGCTGATGTTCGTTCAGCAGCCGATGAAGATGGCCTCGGCCGAGTCCCTGTGCCACACGGAAACCGACCCATCCTTCTCCATCCTCACGATCGGTACGCACAATAACTGCGAATCGGTCATCCACGTGCTCAAGGCGCCGTTCGTGCTGCCTTTCCTCGCGGAGGGCAAGTTCTCGGGCGTGACCCTGCAGGGCGTCATGGATCTGCAGGAAAAGGCGGAGGCACTGTACGGGCCGGGGAACTACTCCCCAAACCTCTTCGTGACCTACTGGTCCTTCCGCGCCATGATCGGGCTGATGGTGGGCTCCCTCGCCCTGGCCTTCTTCGCCTGGCTATTTACCCGCAAGGGGCGCCTGCCGAAGGGCAAGTGGGCGACCATCTTCTCCTGGGGCTGCCTGGCGGCGATCCCCTTCCCCTTCCTCGCGAACTCCTCGGGCTGGATCTTCACCGAGATGGGTCGCCAGCCGTGGGTGATCCACCCGAACCCGGAATCGGTGGGTGATCCACGCACCGAGTCGATCCGCATGCTGGTCGACCACGGGGTCTCTGGGCACGAGCCGTGGGTGGTCATCGTGACCCTGGTGGGCTTCACCCTGATCTACGGCATTCTCGCGGTGGTGTGGTTCTGGCTGATCCGCCGCGTGGTTCTCGACGGTCCGCCGACCGAATCCGCCCCGGAGCCGGTGGCGTCCGAAAATACGCAAGATGACGAAGAAAAGCAGCTGCAGCCTGCGGGAACAGTGAGCTTCGCGCGCGACGCAGAAGGGAAGGAATCATGAGCATCGACCTGCCTACCCTGTGGTTTGGCCTCATCGTTTTCCTCTTCGCCGGCTACTTCATGCTGGAAGGCTTCGGCTTCGGTGTGGGGCTGCTCCTGCCCTTCCTGGGGCGCGACGAGGCCCGCCGTAGCGCCATGATCCGCACCATCGGCCCCGTCTGGGACGGCAATGAGGTCTGGCTCATCACCGCCGGTGGTGCGCTCTTCGCGGCGTTCCCCGCCTGGTATGCGGACATGTTTAGCGGCTTCTACCTGCCGCTATTCCTCATCCTCCTGGGGCTGATTGTGCGCATCGTGGGCCTGGAGTGGCGCACGAAGGTGAACTCCGCGAAGTGGCGTGCCTGCTGTGATGCCGGGATCGTCACCGGCTCCTGGATCTCCCCGATCGTGTGGGGTGTGGCGGTGGCCAACCTGGTGAGCGGCATCCCGGAGAACGCCGCTCACGTCTACCCGCTATTCCACCCTTATGCGCTGGTCGGCGCGGCGGCACTGGTGTGCGTTTTCGCGCTACACGGGCTGACCTTCATCCGGCTCAAGACCGCAGGCGTGCTGCGGAAGGAGGCGCAGCGCTTCATCACCCCGCTGGCGGTCGGCTCGATTGTGTTCGGCGGCGTTTTCGCACTGTGGACCCAACTGGGCTACGGCAAGGCGTGGACCTGGGTGCCGCTGGTGCTGGCGGTCGTGGGACTGCTCGGCTCGGTGGCCGCGACGGTCGCGCAGCGGGATGGTTGGGCCTTCACCGCCACCGCCCTGGCGATCGTGTCCGTGGTTGTGCTGGCCTTCGGGGCGATGTTCCCGATGCTGTGGACTGACCTGGATATTTGGCAGGCCGCGTCCAATCCCTACACCCTGAAGGTCATGACCTGGGCCGGCGTGATCGTGACCCCGTTTGTGCTGCTTTATCAGGGGTACACCTACTGGATTTTCCGACGTCGGATCGTGGCGGAGCCGGTGCATCTCTAATGCAGCTTTTGCGGGTCTCGGCCCCGGCGCGTCGCTGGGTGCTGCTGAGTGCGGCGCTTTCTGTGGCCGGGGTGGGCTTGAGCATCGCCGCTGGCTTGCTGCTCGGCCACCTGGTTGCCGGAGTGCTGGGCGGCGAGGCACCACTGGGCCAGTTGGCACCGGCAGCAGGCGAGGCTCAGCCTGGCGGTATTGGGCAGTACGCCCAGCGCCTGGACCTGGCGCTCTTGGCCTGGCTGGTCGCGGTGGCAGTGTTGCGGGCTCTCGTGGCGTGGGCGCAATCCCGGCTGGGGGATTCCGCGGCGGATACGGTGGTCGCGGAGCTGCGGCGCCGTGGTCTGACCGCGTTGACCCACCGGGACCCGCGCACCGTGGATGTCGCCCAATTCCGCAGCCTGCTCACCACTGGCCTAGACGCCTTCCGCCCATATCTGACGGGTTTCCTGCCCGCGGCGGTCGCCACCTTCTTATCGACGCCTATCGCGCTGGCCGCCATCTGGTTCCAGGACCGTTCCTCTGCGCTCATCGCGGCAGTCACGATTCCCCTAATCCCATTTTTCATGTGGCTGGTGGGCCTGCTCACGGCGGGCCGCACGGAGCGCAAGCTGGCGGACATGGCGCTGCTGAGCGATCAGCTCTTGGATCTGGCGGCGGGGCTGCCCACGCTCACCGCCCATGGTCAGCAGCTGGCCCCGACCTCTGAGGTGGAACGCCTCGCGCGTTCCCACCAGCGCTCGACGATGGGAGTGCTGCGCATCGCTTTTCTTTCCGGCATGGTGCTGGAGTTCCTGGCCACGCTCTCCGTGGCGCTGGTGGCGGTGAATATCGGTTTCCGGCTGCTGGGCGGGGATATGAGTCTGGCTGCGGGACTGGCGGTGCTCATCATCGTCCCGGAGGTCTACGCCCCGATCCGTGAGGTTGGGTCTCGCTTCCATGATGCGCAGGACGGAGCGGCTGCTGCGAACGCGGTGCTGGGTGTCCTCGACGGGCCGGGTGCCCCGGCAGATACGGACACTCCGCCAGCTGCAGAGGATGTGAGCGCGACGCAAACTCTCCCAGACACGGCATCCCTGGGGCTGCGGGTGGTCTTCGAGGACTACTCGGCACCTGGGCGAGATGGAGCCCGGCCGGCGGGACTGACCGGGCAGGCTGAGCCCGGACAGATCACGGTGCTGCGGGGCGATAACGGCTCAGGGAAGTCCACCGCGCTGCTCGCAGCGTTGGGACTCACCGGGGGAACGGGCAGCGCCCGCGTCGAAGAAGTTGCCGTCGCCCCGGTCGCCACGGGTGCCCCGCAGGATGCCCCACAAGATGCCCCCGAGGCGAACAGCAGCAGCGAGGATCACAGTGGCGGCCGCGCCGTCGAGCCTGCTGTATGGGCAGGTCAGGCGTTGTGGCAACGTACCGCCTACCTGCCGCAGCGCCCGGTGCTGGACGAGGCCGCAATCGGCGATACGTCGCAACTCTCGCTGGGCCAGCGCCAGCGCCGCGCCTTCGCTGAGCAGGTGCCCGGCAAGGACCTGCTGATTCTCGATGAGCCGACCGCCCACCTGGACTCGGCGAACGCGGGCCTCATGATTGGCAAGCTGCGTGCCGCGGCAGAAGGCGGCGCGACAGTCCTGGCCGCCTCCCACGATCCGCTGCTGATCGCGGCGGCGGACCGGGTCATCGAGGTGCGCGGGACGAGCGCCGCGTCCGCACCATCCACCGAGGTAAACGAAGGGGGGAACGGCCGATGACCCGCGCCATTATCGCTGGAGTCAGCACACTGTTGTCCGCCATCGCCCTCTCGGTGGTCTCCGCGTGGTTGATCGCGCGCGCCTGGCAGCAGCCGAGCGTGATGGATCTGACCGTGGCGATCACGGCGGTGCGCGCGCTCGGAATTTCCCGCGCCCTGTTCCGTTATCTCGACCGTCTAGCCAGCCACGATGTTGCGTTGGACCGAGCCGCCGCGGTGCGCGTGGACGTCTACGCCCGCCTCGCTGCAGCACCATCTGCGCAGGTCATGGGCCTTGGTCGCGGAGCTTTGCTCGCCCGTATCGGGGAGGACGTCGATGCCCTGACCGAGCGCATCGTCCGCACCACGATTCCGCGGTGGGTCGCGGTCATCACGAGCCTCGTCGCCGTTGTGTTCCTGGCCATCCTCACCCCGCTCGCGGCATTCATCCTGGTCATGGGCCTGCTGGTGGCGGGGGTGCTCGTGCCACGCTTGGCAGCGCGCGCGGAACGGTCCTCCCTCGTCGCGGAGGCTAATGAGGACTATGTCGCGGCAGTGGACCATGCGTTGTCTTCTGCTCCGACGCTGCGGGTGCGTGGCCAGCTCGCGGGTGCCCTGGCCACGGCTGAGAGCGCCGAAGCCGAGCTTCGGTCCCAGCGGCGCCGCGGCCTGGGTTGGGCAGCCGGGGCTTCCGGCCTGCTGAATCTCACCAGCGCGCTGACCACGGCGGCCATCTCAGCACTCGCCGCTCTGGAGTACACGGGTTGGGCTGGTTCCGGCGCGGCGGCGCATTCGCCGCAGTGGCTGGTCGTCGTCGCACTCTTCCCACTCGCCGCCTTCGAGGCGGTATCCACCCTCCCGGAGGCTGCCCGCACTCGGGTCCGGGCCGAGCATTCCCTGTCACGCCTGTACGCCATCCCGGGGGCCGAGGAGGCGGAGACCAAGGCCCAGGACGAGCCCGCGGCAGCTGATGCCGAGGCTGCGGATGGATCCTTCCCCACTCCCTCGGCGGTACGCGTCGACCGCCTGACGGTGGGCTGGGGCAGCGACCTCGGCACCTACAACCTGGACGTCCCCGCTGGTGGGCGTGGCGTCGTCGTCGCGGCGTCGGGAACTGGGAAAACGACCCTGCTGATGACGCTGGCAGGGCTGCTGCCCGCCCGCGGTGGGACGTATTCGGCGCCCGGTGCGCGCTTCATCGCCGAGGACGAGCACATCTTCGCCACGACCGTGCGGGACAACCTCGCGGTGGGGGCACCGAACGCCAGCGAGGAAGCGATGTGGGAGGTGCTGGATCACCTGGGCTTGGGCGTGTGGGTTCGGGGCCTCCCCCGGGGGCTAGATACGGTGCTGGCGCGGGGCGCGGAGGACCTCTCTGGGGGTCAGCGCCGTCGGGTGATTCTGGCCCGCGCGCTGCTCACCGACGCGCCTATCCTTCTGCTGGACGAGCCGACGGAACACCTCGATGACGCGGGCTCCACGGAAGTGTTGCGCCTGCTTGGTTTCCAGGAGGACGCGGATGCTCACGCCGCTGGCTCGGAGGAGATTGTGCCCGAAGGAGCCTGGTCGGAAGAGATAAAGCCGGAGAACGCGGTGGAAATCAGCGCCGAATCCTGGGCTGCTCCCCGTGGCGAACTGCCGGGGGCGCGCGTCGAGCGGACCATCATCATGGTCACGCACCCCCGCTGATATGGCAGCGCACCACGGCGATCCGAGCTGCGCTGCGCAAAATTAAGCGCCGAAGCCCTGCAGCGCGTCACCGTCCAGCCGGTAGGTGTCCCAGCCGGACATCGAGTAGGCGCCGAAGGACTTATAGAACTGAATGCTCGGTTCATTCCACTTCAGCACGGACCACTCCATGCGCTGATAGCCGCGAGCCACGCACAGGTGCGCGAGCTGCTGGAGCAGCAGCTTCCCGAGCCCGTTCTTCCGGTATTCGGGGCGGACGTAGAGGTCCTCCAGGTAGATGCCGTGGGTGCACTCCCAGGTGGAGAAGTTGAGGAACCACAGCGCCATGCCGGCCAGGCGGGGGCGCTCGCCCGGCGCGACGTCTCCGTTCTCGGCGCCGCTGCTGTCCGCGACGCCCCCGTCCTTGATGTCCCGGTCCTCGATATCTCCGTCGAGCACCTCGACGACGTGCCCGAACACAGCCGGGTTCTCGCCGAAGAGGTGCTCGTGGAGGGCTTCCTCGGTGGCGTGGACGGCGTCCGGTTCCTTTTCATACTCCGCGAGGTCCTGGATGAGCTCCAGGATCTGGGGGATGTCGGCTGGGCTCACCCGGCGGAGGCGGAAACCGTGCGGGGCTTGAAGGAGCGGGTCGGTGCTCGCGGTGCGTGGGTCAGAACTCATGCACCACATCTTAGGAGCCCCCACCGGCGGGCTCAGCCGGGCACAAAGAAAAACCGGTGGCCACCTGTTGAAGGTGAACCACCGGTTCCTGCGACCTGGGGCCGCTATTGTGGGCGAAGGGGGACTTGAACCCCCACGTCCGTAAAGGACACTGGCACCTGAAGCCAGCGCGTCTGCCAATTCCGCCACTCGCCCGTGGCTTCATCCGCTCCAAACGATGAGGCTTGGTACGCATGGGTGCAAAGCGTGGGCTTAACGCCGGGTGCGTTTGCAACAGGAAGAAGCGTATCACGAGCTATAGACCACAACAAAATTACCGCGTGACCTGCACTAACCCGGCCCCACCTAGTTATCCCCGTATAATGGCCGTTCAACATGTGTACGTCTACCCCGTTGCGGCGGCGCGTTGCACAGCGCGACCTGCCCTTCACCACGAGCGAAGCACCACGAGGCTAAAGCGATTCACCGATCGCGGCCTTTCTGGTTAGACGGCCTAGACGTCCAAGGAAGGAAAATATCGATGGATCTTTTCGGAAAATTTCGCAAACTGGATAGCGCACTACAGCGGGGCCTGGATAACAGCTTCGCGCGGGTATTCGGTGGCGAAGTTGTCCCGACCGAGATCGACGAGATGCTGAAGCAGCAGGCCGAGGACTCCGTGATGGTGGATAGCGAGGGCAACCGGCTTGCCCCAAGCTTCTTCATCGTCTCGATTTCCCAGCGTGATTACGACTCCCTGAAGGAGAGCCACCCCACGCTGGTCCGCGACCTTTCCGCCCGCCTGGGCCGTTTCATCCGCAACGAGGGATGGACAACGAATAACCAGGTCACGGTTGATCTTCGGGTCGAGGAGGACCTGCACACGGGCCAGCTGAAGGCCGACTCCCGTTTCAAGATCCCCGAGAGCTACTCCCCCGCCGAGGACGAGAATGCAGGCGCCGACGCCGACGCCAGCTCTGCTGGTTCTCAAAGCTCTGCTGAATCTTCCAGCTCCGCTGGTTCTTCCTCCCGCCCGGACGAGGACGTCGCCCCCGGTGAGCGGGAGTGGCCGGAGGACCCCAGCCAGGTGCGCGAGGTCGAGGCCCAGGCTTATGACGCTGATAGCGATTCCTTCCCCGCGCAGACGGGGGCCGCGGGCGCGGGCCTGGGTTCGGTCGTCCGCCCCAGCCCGGGCACGGGCTACGGCGCGGAGCACTCCGATTCGAGCCACCCCGGCACTTCCCAGTCCCCCGCCCAGTCCGTCGACGGTGGGCAGAATACGAACACCGAGGACGCTGGCTATTCCGCCGCTGAGCAGGACGGACCGGCCGTCCAGGAGGACGCGGCCGCACCGGCCGACGAGGACCAGGACGGCGCCGTCGACCCGGAGCACAGCTACCCCGGAACCACGGTGATCACCCACGCCGCGAATGAGGAGGCCCCCGTCCGCGGTGGGACGGGGGAGCCGCGGCCGGAAGCCGAGCAACTGACCGTCACCCTCACCCTGCGGGACGGCAGCGACCGCCGCTACGACCTGGTCGAAGGCAGCAACCTCATCGGCCGCGGGAAGACCGTCGACCTGCGCATCCCGGACACGGGCGTGTCCCGTCAGCACGCGGAGATCACCTGGGATGGTTACGACGCCGTCCTCACCGATCTGCAGTCCACGAACGGTACGTCCGTCAACGGCACTCCGATCGAGAACTGGCTGCTCGCCGACGGTGATGTCATTGCCGTGGGCCACTCCGAGATCGAGGTCCGCTTCCACCACTAGGGCGTTCCAACCCCCTACCGTTTATGAACTGCTCCCCATTAGTTGGACTGAGAAATCAGTTACCGACTAGTGGGGAGCAGTTTCCATTGAGAGCACGA